>JBKJLJ010000853.1:0-2936 GCA_046597015.1 Bryobacteraceae bacterium | reverse complement strand
TACCACCTCGTGCCGAGTGATTATGAGAACGTTCAGCGAGCGCTGCTCGATGGTAAGGTAATCCCGACGTCGACTTTTTTTGGCAAAAGCGTACTGGCCCTATCGCAGAGCTTGCTTGGCAAGACAGGGAAGGATATGGAGGTGCCGAAAAAAACGGCGACCAGCGGTGTGTTCTCGTCGAGCCTTACGGGGCTCTTCAAGGCCTTCTCCCGCGGGTAACTGATATCCTGGCGTTTGCTTCTCCTCGATCCAAGCAACGCGATGGCATACCTGGAGACCCGGGGCTTCCGCGTCACCGGCTCGGTTCATCCGCTCGGCGGCGGGGTTTCGAACACGGTTCTGCTGGCCGAAACAGCTCGTGGCCGGCTTGTCGTCAAGCAGGCGCTGGAACGACTTAACGTCGCCGCACCGTGGCACTCGGACCCGGCCCGTACCCTTCGGGAAGCCGCCGCCCTGCAGGACATGGCCCAGTTTCTGCCCGCGGGGGCGGTCCCGGCTGTCTGTTTCGTCGATGAAGAAAACTTCATTTACGCGATGGAGGCCGCCGTGACGGGGGCCACTGACTGGAAGTCTCTCCTGCTGGCCGGCGAAATCGAACCCAGCATCGGCGCAGCGGTTGGTGCCCTGCTGGCTACGCAAGTTCAGGCCACGAGGGAGGGCCATTGGCGGGAACGCTACGGGGACCAGCGTGTTTTTGACGAGTTGCGGCTCGACCCTTACTACCGCTATACCGCCGCGCAACACCCGGACCTGGCGATCCATTTCGCCCGCTCGATCGAACGCTGCCGCTGGAACGCGGTCAGTCTGGTTCACGGGGACTGGTCGCCGAAGAACATTCTCGTTTCCGGCGGTAAGCCGATGGTGATTGACTATGAGGTGGTACATTTTGGCGACCCCGCCTTTGACGCTGCGTTCCTGCTCAACCACCTCCTCTTGAAGTCCTTGCGCAGGCCGTCGTGGAAACGCCACTATGGGGAGGTGGCGGAGAGGTTCTGGCGGGCGGCCCATCAATGTGTCGACGAAGATGGGGTGAAGGCGCATCTTGGTTGCCTGTTGCTGGCTCGGGTGGATGGCAAGTCGCCGGCCGAGTACCTGAATTCCGAAACAAAGCCAATCGCGCGGGCGCTGGCGCGCGATATCCTGGAAAATCCGCCAGCGGAAATACTCGACGTGTGGAACCGATGAGCCTAACCCTACAAAATCTGCGTGCTTTAGAGATTCTCGATTCGCGGGGACGTCCGACCTTGGCGGTGCAAGCATGGCTCAGTGACGGGACGCGGGCGATGGCTCAGGTACCCTCCGGCGCGTCCACCGGCACGCACGAGGCGCACGAAAAACGCGATGGCGGCCCTCGTTACGCCGGCAAAGGGATGCGGGAGGTTGCCAATGACATCAGTGCGGTATTCCTGCCTGGTTTGGCGAATCAGCCGGCTGAAGAGCAGCGAGATTTCGATGCGCGGCTGATTGCAATCGACGGTACTGTCAACAAATCCCGGTATGGGGCAAACGCTACTTTGGGTATCTCCTGCGCGGTGGCGAGGGCTGTTTCGGTGGCTCGGCGCGAACCGCTTTTCCGGACGCTTTCGGCGAACGCTCCGGTGCTACCGGTGCCGATGATCAACATTCTGTCCGGTGGTCTCCATGCGGGGGGCAATCTGGATTTTCAGGATTTTCTGATTGTCCCGCATGGCTTTTCGACGCTCGCCGATGCGCTCGAAGCCACGGTCCGCATCCACACGACCGCCGGGGATATCCTCCGCCGGAGCGGGTACACCCTGACGGGAGTGGCTGATGAAGGCGGATGGGGCCCTCGGCTGCCTTCGAACGAAGAAGCCTTATTTTTGTTAACGATTGCGATTGGCGAAGCGGGCTATCTGCCGGGTGAGCAGGTCTCGATCGCGCTGGATGTGGCGGCAACCCATTTTTATCGGGAAGGGAAGTATCACTTGGCGAGCGAACGCCGGGAGTTGACGAGCAGCCAGATGGTGGACCTGCTAGCCCGCTGGTGCTCAAGTTTCCCGGTGATCTCGATCGAAGACGGTCTGGCCGAGGACGATTGGGAGGGCTGGGTGGAATTGACCGAACGCTTGGGATCGATCCAACTGGTGGGCGACGATCTTTTCACGACCAATGCGGGTCGCGTGCGCGAGGGCTTCCGCCGTAAGACGGCCAACGCCGTCCTCGTGAAGATGAATCAGATTGGGACGCTTACCGAGACGTTGGATGTCTGCGCGCTCGCCCGCGAGATTGGCTATAAGGCCGTGGTTTCGGCCCGGAGTGGCGAGACGGAAGACTCGTTCCTTGCCGATCTGGCGGTAGCATCGGGGGCAGGGCAGATCAAGATCGGATCGATAACGCGCTCGGAGCGGTTGGCGAAGTACAACCGGTTGCTGGAACTCGAAGCGTGGGAGGGGCTGGCGTTTCCAGGGTATGCGGGAAGCGGCAATGCCGATCGCGACACCCATTTTTAGGAAGAGACCTTAGAATCAGAATGACTTTTGGTTCCGCCGATTGGCCTCTGGCACGCGCCAGGCCGGGCAGGGCAAAGTGGGCGCTTCCACAGATATGAGAAGGACTCTGCCCAATTCGGAAATCTGAGGGGAGGGGCGCGTCAGACTGGCCCGGCAGCATACTCGCAGAGATCGGCACTCCCGCCGCACCAAGTCCCGATAAACGGTCCGGGACGGGGTATGGTCGCGGGTCGGGGCTGGAGACGGTTTGGAACGGGAGGCGGCGCGGCTCGGTGCGGGGGACGGGCGCAGGGCGGGTAAGGGACGGTTGCGGATGGTGTCGCGGTTCGGTGCGGGGGAGGGGCGCAGGGCGGGTAAGGTACGGTTCGGATGGCGGCGCGGTTCTGTGTGTGTGTGCCGGTCGCAGGGTGGGGCAGGGTCGAGCGCGGGGCGGTGGGGGAGGTGGTCTCTGGGCACCGAAAGATT
>JBKJLJ010000780.1:0-3835 GCA_046597015.1 Bryobacteraceae bacterium | reverse complement strand
CCATATAGGCCTACTGCTGCACGTCTTATTCAGCGCCGCCAGCATGTCGGTGATGATCCTCTGGTACGCCAGACAAATCGCGTCCTCCCCCCGGAATAGTCACTTCACACAAGCTGCGCTCGCCGAAAGTGATTCGCAATATCGCGATATTTTGGCCGTCATGCCCGATCCGGTTTGGATCTTTGGCGCGGAAGGCCAGTTACTTTTCAGAACGCCGCCTCTCGCCGTTTCCTCCCGCCTGACAGGCCGCCAGCGATGAATAGGAACGATTCACAATACCCCCTGGGACTCACGCAACAGCAGGAAATTCTCCGCGCCGCCGTCTTCGGTAGGCGGATTGCCGAAATTGAGTTATGCGATGTGTGCGCAGGAACATTGCGAGTTCTCGACGTCAAACTCTTGAAAGCATTCCACCCTACGCGAAACGAACCCAGCTCCATCGTCCTCGTCGCCAGCTTGGTTGGCACCGCTGTTTCGGGCTGAACACTCGCAACGCACATTGGAGAGAAAGGCCATGCTCAGAAGCCCTTTGGGTAGGGAGCCTTTCATCCGGTTGGCTTCCGCCGGGTTGGGGCGCCCTCAACGCCCCACTCGCAACGGACGCATTACTAAGGAGCGGTATCTGGGCGCAGGAATGGCTAATTGTGTCTCCAAGCCGGTCAGCATCAACCCACTGCTGATGAAGATCGAGGAGTACGCCCGCATGGGTTGAAACCGCTTCGGCTCGTGAACAGGGGTGACTCTTCCACGCTCACGAGAAATTACCAACGATGTTCTGCACAACATATTGACCGCCCTTGCTCGCCAAAAGCTGACGCGCGCTGGGCCACCGCCTTCCCCGCCGCCTGCTCCGGCGGCGGATTCTCCGTCGTCCCCGAGTTCCGCCCCGTTTTCGTCGCCCGCTTGGTCATCGTCGCGAGTTGGCTCCGCTTGAAATTCCACTCCGGTGCACCCCATTCGGCAAACGAAAAATTCGGGCGATTACGCTCTGTGATAGCAGTGTATAGGGTTAGAAGCCGTCATTCTCGAAAGCATAGGCAATACTTTCACCGCCACGTCTGGGTTCAACGTCGAGTCGTGTGCGCGGTGAGCCTGAACCGCCCGCTGCTCCGGCAAGGGTAAAATTACAACCGTTTACACAAAAAGCTTGACACTCCCTAAAACTAGCTCTCAAAATAGGGCCGAAGGAGCTGAATCGGAGTTGCGCCAGAACTCCAGTGTTCTGCAAGATGCCCGCGTCGCCTGCGCTAACCGTGGCGACCCTTCCTGTGGTGACACCGAGCAACTCCGGAGGAACCAATCCCGCCGACGGTGTAATTTGCAGTCCTATGACAGTCGAGTCACTCCGGTTGCGTATAGCGGTAAGAGAGCCCGGTGACCGGGTAGGCCGAAGAGTGTCAACCGCAATCGTCTTCCCGGCGATTGCATCACCCGTGCGGCGGCGCTCAGGAGAGGACCATTTATGAGAGTTCGCCATCTTTCTTCCATCGTTATCTTGTCCGGACTTTCGCTCTGCCGGGGACAAGGCGTTATTACAACCTACCTCGGAAATCCCACCTGTTGTAATTCCGCCAACGATCGGCCCGCCACCTCCACGTGGCTCGTCGGCGCCTCGGGAATTACCTTCGCCAACTCCAACCTATACGTCAACGAATCCGGCAGCTTCAAAGTCCGACGTGTGGACTCCTCCGGCGTCATTCGCGCCTTTGCAGGCGATTCCACACCTGGCTTCAGCGGTGACGGCGGCCCCGCCACCAGCGCCCAAATCTTTCCCAACAACGGTGGCCTCGCCTTCGATTCCCTCGGCAACATCTATATCGCCGATGGCAACAATCAGCGCGTACGCAAAGTGACCCCCGCCGGCCTCATCTCCACCGTGGCGGGCAATGGCTCCGCCGGCTACTCCGGTGATGGCGGCCCCGCCACGAATGCGCAACTGAACTTCCCGACGTATCTGACAGTCGATAGCGCGAACAATCTTTACATCTCCGATTCCGGCAACTACCGCGTTCGCAAAGTTGACGCCGCCGGCATCATCACCACCTTCGCCGGCAATGGCAATTCCTCTTTCTCCGGCGACGGCGGCCCAGCCATCAACGCCTCCGTCAACTCACCCGGGGGCATCGCCTTTGATGCGGCCGGCAACCTCTACATCTCCGAACCCGGCGAAGGGCGCGTGCGCAAAGTCAACACGGCTGGCATCATCTCCATCCTGGCCGGCCAGGCTCCGCGTAACCGCGGATTCTCCGGCGATGGCGGCCCCGCCACCAGGGCGCAACTGCAGGGCCCCTTCGGCCTCGCCGTCGATGCCTCCGGTGCCGTCTACATTGCCGACAATGGCAATTCCCGCATCCGCAAGGTCGACGCGGCCGGCATCATCACCACGTACGCCGGCAATGGTCAAAGTGTCGCCACCAGTCCTCTTGGCGATGGCGGCTCCGCCACGAACGCGGCGTTGGGTGCGCTATCCTCCCTTAGTCTCGACTCCGCGGGCAATCTCTACATCCTCGCCAGCATCGGGGGCGTCCAACGCGTTCGCAGGGTAGCGGCCTCCACTCCTGGCCTTACCGCCTCCCCCTCCAGCCTCAGCTTCACCTACACCATAGGCGACGCCAATCCGGCCACCCAGCCGGTCGCCATCGCCAATCCTTCCTCAAGCGCCTTCACCGCCACCGCGTCATCGACGGGCGGCTGGCTCTCTGTCTCGCCTCAAAGCGGTACAACCCCCGCCAATATCACCGTCTCCCTCAACCCAGCCGGCCTTCCCGGCGGCTCCTACCAGGGCTCTATCACTGTAACCCCGACTGCCGGCGCTCCCGCCACCCTCGCCGTTACCCTCACCGTCAACGGTGCCGGTGCCCCCGCCTTTACCAGCGCCAACGTCCTCAACGCGCTCGGTTACCAGCCCAAGCTCGCCCCCGGCGCCATGTTCGTCATCTTCGGATCCGGCCTCGGCCCAGCCTCGCTCTCCGCCGCCACCGGCCCGGCCTTCCCAACAAGCCTCGCGGGTACCGCTGTCACTTTCGCCCCTGCCGCCGGCGGAGCCCCAATCAGCGCCCGCATGGTCTACACCTCCGCGGGCCAGATCGCCGGCCATCTGCCCTCCTCCATTGTCCCCGGGGCCTACGCCGTCCGCGTTACCAACAACTCCCTTACCAGCGCTCCCCAAACAGTCACCATCGTCGCCCGCTCCTTCGGCATTGCCACTGCAAATAGCGCCGGCACCGGCATCGCTCAGGCCACCATCGGCAACGTCAACAACGGGATCAGCCTCGTCCGCCTCAGCACCGGCGCGGTCTCGTTCAACGGCCTCGATTGGACACTTACCCCCGCCCACCCCGGCGACACCCTCGTCTTCTGGGGCACCGGCGGAGGCGCAGATTCCGCAAACGATACCGGCGGAACGTCCGGCGATCAAACCGCCGCCGGTAACTTTGCCGTCACCGTAGCCGGACGCCAAATCCGCCCCCTATACGCCGGGGCGTCGTCTGGCTATCCCGGTCTCTGGCAGATCAATTTCACGCTCCCCGCGGACATCCCCACGGGCTGTTTTAATGCCGTCCAGGTCATCGCCGGGGGCGAAGCCAGCAACACTGTTCTAATCCCGATCGCCGCTCCCGGTCAATCGGCGTGCGCCGATCCGAGCCTGAATGAATCCGCTCTCGCCCGCCTCGACGCCGGCGGCACGATTACCCTCGGTGGCATCGTCGCCGCCCGCTTCACCAACACCGTCCTCCCGTCGTCCAACTTCACCGCCGAAACCGTCGCCGGAGGCGTCGGCCGCTACAACCTCGCCCAGTTCGCCGCCATCAATGGCCTCTCCCGCATCGACGCC
>JBKJLJ010000765.1:0-5454 GCA_046597015.1 Bryobacteraceae bacterium | reverse complement strand
AGGACGATGGCCTGGCGGCGGTTGTTCTCGCTGGGGGAGCGGCCGAATTTCGAGAAACGATCAAGAATGGCGTCCCAGATGGAAGAATCAAAGTGCTGGGTGAGGCCGAGAGCGGCGGCGCAGGCGTCGCGGGTGACATCGTCTTCCGTGGGGCCGAGGCCGCCCGTGAGGATGACGAGGTCGGAGCGGGATATGGACGTGCGGATCTGCTCGGTGAGGCTGGAGCGGTCGTCGCCGATGATGGACTTGGCGACGACTTCGATGCCGAGGTCATTGAGATGCTGGGTGAGATAGAGCGAGTTGGTATCAACCTTCCCCGGGGTGAGGAGCTCGCTGCCTACAGCTATGATTTCGGCGTTCATGGTTTCTAGGAAAGGATTTGTGGATGGATACCGACTTCGAGGCGGTAGATGGAGTTGGTGGTGGAGACGATCATGGCTCCGGTGGGGGTGAAGGCGAGGCCGACTATGCCAGGTCCGCTAACGCATAGGCTGGCTTCGCGGTTGGGAGTGATACGGACGACCCCGCGGCGGCCGGCGTGGGAGGCGGCGACGTAGAGGTTTCCGAGGATGTCGAAAGCGAGGCCCTGTGGGCGGCCCAGGCCGCGATAGAACACTTCGACTTCACCTTCTCTGGAGATGCGGTGGACGCAGTCGTAGCTGGAGGTGGTGGGGCCGGTGACGTAGAGATAGCCTTCCGGGCCGAAGGCGAGGTGATAGGCGGCAATGGAAGGTTCAATGGTGGCGAAGACGTAGATCTGCCGGTCGCGAGAGATCTTGAAGATGGTTCCGGAGCGGTCCCCCACGTATAGATTTTCGTCTTCATCGAAAGCCAGTCCGGTGGCGACGCCCATGCCTTCGACGTAGATGGACATTTCGCCACGGGGGGAGGCTTCGTAGACGGTGCCGTCGTTCCGGGAGGAGATGTAGAGAATGCCGTCGCTATCGAAGGCGAGGGCGGTGGCGTTCATGATGTCGCTAAGAAAAGGCTTCGCGCCTTCCGCGGAATCGATGCGGTAGACGCTGACGGGGGAGCGTTGGCCGCGGGTACCGGAGAAGGTCGTAAAGATTTGACCAAAGCTATCGACGGCGGGGCTGGAGACGGGATGGAGGCCCTCGGCGAGGGAGATGCCGATGTCGCAGAACCAGGCGGGACTGGTGTGGGAGCCGCTGGAAATGGTGAGCTCGCCCGAAGCGAGTTCGGGTACGCGGGCGATGACCAGCGAGTCCGAGCCAACGACGATGGATGCGGATTGTTCGCCGAGCATGACGCGGGGACGGGAATCTTTGGCGAACCCTTTGCCGTGGATGCGGAGTTCGCCGCCGGGGATGGCGGCTTCGGGCGAGACCTGGGAGATCATCGGGGACGGGGGTACGATTTTACGGGGCGGCATGGTGGTAAACGAAGAACTCCTAATACAGATTGTTCCATCCGGCCACCCGCATCACAACCGCACCGTAAATTCCGGCCAGAACATCATCAAAGACGATGCCGTAGCCGGCAGGGAGTTTTTCGATACGGCGGATGGGCCAGGGCTTGGTGATATCGAACAGACGGAAGAGCACAAAGGCGAGGAGCCAGGCTTGCCAGGTTCGCGTGTGGACGGCTGCGGCCAGGGTGATCCACTGGCCCAGCACCTCGTCGATGACGATGTCCTGGGGATCCTTTCGTCCGGTGATTTGGGCGTGGACGGTGGACGCCCAAATGCCGGGGACGAGGAAGACCGCCGTGAGGATCCACGGAGAGATGGGAACGAGATAGGCGACGAGGAGGCCGCCGAGAGCGCCGGCTGTGCCGGGGCCTTTTGGGACGAGGCCGCATCCGAAGAAAGTCGCCAGAGTACTAGCGATTCGATTCTTCATCGGGTATATCAAGATCAGCGAGTTCGTTGAGGCTGAGGGGCGTGGAGATCACGTATTTTTCTTCGGCCCAGTTGGCGAGGTCGATCATTTTGCAACGTTCGCTGCAAAAGGGCATGAAGGGCTCGCCAAAGGAGACAGGCTTCTTGCAAATAGGACACTTCATATTCGTTATCGGTGGGGCAGCACGTTGGGAGTGGAGTGGGGAGCGAGGATTGGAAAGTGATGATGAGCCGAAAGGACCGGGGATCCGAAGTCGATAAGGTTGCCGACGAGGTCGTAGTCGTGGGCTTCGGTGACGCGGAGGCGGCGGATCTGGCCCGGGGCGAGGACGCCATCGCCGGGGTCGGAGATGTAGCAGACACCGTCGATTTCGGGGGCTTGGGTTGAGAGGCGGGCATGCCAGAGGAGGTCGGATTCTGAAGACGGGCCCTCGACGAGGACGCTCATTTCTTTGCCAATCAGGCCTCGGTTCGCCTTCTTGCTGATCGTGCGCTGGATGGCCATGAGGCGGCGCTTGCGGTTATAGATCGTCTTGGCGTCGACCTTTTGATCGAGGTGATAGCTGGCGCTGGTTTCGATGTCGGAGTAGGAGAAGACGCCGAGACGGTCGAACTGGGCGGCTTGCACGAACTGGCAGAGCTCTTCGAAATCGGCATCGGTTTCGCCGGGGAAGCCAACGATCATAGAAGTACGGACGGCGACGCCAGGAATGGTTGCTCGCATCGATTCGACTAGCTTGAGGAAGGCATCACCCTGCTGGCCGCGTTTCATGCGTTTAAGGACATTGCGGGAGGCGTGCTGGAGGGGGATGTCGATGTACTTGACGAGCGAGGCGTGGGCGGCGATGGTTTCGAGGAGAATGGGCGTAACGCGGTTGGGGTAGGCGTAGAGAAAACGAACCCATTTTTCGTGGGGCGTTTCGATTTCGGCAAGGCGGGCGAGGAGAGTGGCGAGGCCGTTTTTGAGGCCGAGATCTTCACCGTAACTGGTGACGTCCTGGCCGATGAGGTTGATTTCGCGGACGCCTTCGTCGAATAGGCGACGGGCTTCAAGAATGAGGCCTTCGAAGCGGCGACTGCGGAAGTTGCCGCGGAATTGAGGGATGATGCAGAAGGTGCAGGGGTGGTCGCAGCCCTCGGCGATTTTGATATAGGCGTGGTGCTTGGGGGTGGTACGGATGCGGGGGGAGCCTTCGTGATAAAGAAAGGGCTCAAGCGGGGCTTTCGGGGGTTCGAGGCCTTCGCATAGCGCGGCGATGTTGGCAAGTTCGTTGGTGCCAAGGACAGCGTCGACTTCGGGTAGGTTAGCGAGGATGTCGCTGCGATGGCGTTCGACGAGGCAGCCGGCGACGACAAGGCGTTGGGCGCGGCCGGTCTGCTTGAACTGGGCCATTTCGAGGATGGTGTCGATGGACTCTTGCTTAGCGGGGTCGATAAACGAGCAGGTATTGACGACGATGACGTCGGCGTCTTCCGGGTGAGCGGTGAGCTCATGCCCTTTGGAGACGAGATCGCCCATCATGACTTCGGAGTCGACGAGATTCTTCGGGCAGCCGAGACTAACAAAACCTATTTTCAAAGTAGATTTCAGTCTAGCAGTTCGAGCGTGTGGCTTGATCTAAACTGGAAACGATGAAAGCTTTGAGATTTCGTCGCAGGTGGGCACCGGCTTACTTGGTGGCGATTGTGGGCATCCAATACGCCTTCCTTCTCTGGGTGACGGTTACCTATTCGAGACCGTGGGCGACGTTGAGTTGGGACCGACGGCTGATGGCGCTCTGGGTGGTCCTTGGGGGCTACTGGGTAGTAGCAATGATCGGTAACTGGCGGCGGGCAGTCGTGAACCCGGAGAACGTCGCCGTGAACCTGGTGCCGTTTCCCACCGGCGGTGGCCGGCGATTCCGGAGGGAGGAGATCGCCTGTTGCGGGGTTTACAACGATGCCACCGAGGACGAAGGCATTTAGACTCCGGATGCCTTCCTGGCGGGAGTTCGGACCACGCAGGGGGTGGTACTGGGGCTTGCGGGGCCGTTTCCGACCGAGGCCGAGGCATCGGCGGAGGCGGAGCGCATCGCGGCGGTTTTGAACTCGATACCGGGCTGTCGGCCGCTCGAGGAGCGGAAGATGGAGCGTTTGGAAGACTATGGGCCGGCGCTTCGGCAAACGGTGATCTGGGGAGGGATTTTGTTGTTGACGAGCGTGGGGGTGTTCGTCGGCTAGCCTTCGCAACTGCTTAAGCTGGCTAGCGTTTCTTGGAGCTTGGCGGCGAGGGTCGGGTTGGCGTGCTGGATTTCCTTGAGGAGGCAGTCGATTGCATGGCGCAAGGCGCGGGCGAGTTCGGGGGGATCAATCTTTCGGACGAGGGCGTCGGCGAATGGATCGGTGACGGCGGCGGGAAGTTGAGAGAGGCCACGGCCGTGGGTGGTAGAGAGGTCATGGCGGAGGCACGCAAGAGCGAGGGCGTTGTCCCGGATCCCACTGATCATGTATTCGGCCTGCCAGAGATGGTTTCTTCCAATTGAGGTACGGGCGTGGAGGGCATAGAGCCAAGCCAGGCCGATGAGTACCTCCGGATCCGGGGGATTGAGGGGAAGGGGGGTTTGGGCCTGCCCCGAAATCAGTTGAAAGGTAGGGGCTAAAGCCCGGAAATCGGAGGCGGGGACAAAGGCGAGATCGACCTGCAAGGTGCCCGGAAGGAGGAAGACGCGGTAGAGCCAGGGTCCCGAGGGTACGTCGAGATGATGGACGGCGCGATACTCCGCGTACATCTGGGCGGTCCAGTCGGCGAGGACGGCGGGGAGGTTCATGGGCTCCGCGATGCCGAAGGCTAGATCGATATCGGACCACGGGTCCTCGCGGTCCGCCGCGGCGGAGCCCGTGACTGCGATGCCCGAGATGCGGGGGTCGAGGGCGGCGGTTTGAAGGAGCTTGGAACGAAGTAAAGAACGATCAGCGGGTGAGAACATCGCTACAGCTCTAGCCAACCTCTTCGTTGGCGCGGCGGAGAAGGCCTCGCATGGAGGCAATGCAATAGGCGACGCCGGCGCGGCGCATACCCCTGTCCCCAGCGAATTCGGGGACGTGGTCGGGAACGATGGAGCCGTTGAACTTCACTTGACGAAGGGCCTTGAGGACCTGGTACATGTCGACGTAGCCATCATCTGGGAACGTTTCGACGAACCGGGGGAGAGGGCTCGAAACGTTACGGAAATGGACGTCGAGAATCTTGTTGCGGCGGCCGTAGTCAGCGATCATTTCGAAGACGTCCTTGCCCATGCGGCTGCCGCCTTCGATCCAGGTGCCGATGCAGAACGTGAGGCCCCAAGCGGGGGAACCGGCGGCGATTTTTTCGGCGCGGGCGTAGCCGTCGGCGTGGACGAAGAGCTTGGCGACGCCGTTCATTTTTGCGAGGGGCGGGTCGTCGGGGTGGAGTGCGAGTTTTACGCCGGCCTTCTCCGCGACGGGAAGGACAGCCTTCATGAAATAGGTATAGGTGGCCCAGATGTCGTCGGCGGAGTACTCGCGGGGGAAGGCTGGTTTTTCGACTTTGGCGCGGAAGTCAGGTTCGGAGAATTCGCGGGCTTTGTAGCCGC
>JBKJLJ010000716.1:0-2899 GCA_046597015.1 Bryobacteraceae bacterium | reverse complement strand
GGCGACGCGACGTTCGCGCAGTTAGCGACCGAGATCGTGACGAGTAAGCAGTTTCGGTATCGGCAAGTGAAGGGAGTCGGAAAAAATGACACGGAATAGCAGACGGCAATTTTTGCGGGGAAGCGGAGTGGCGTTGGCCCTGCCGTGGTTTGAATCGTTGGCGAAAGCGGCGACCAAGCCACCGGTTCGTTTTGCGACGGTGTACTTTTCGAATGGCGTAGAGCCGGAGCATTGGTGGGCGAAGGGGAAGGGATCGTCGATGGAGATCGGCCCGGGCCTATCGCCGATGATGCCGCACCGGGAAGACTTCACGTTCATCCGCGGGTTGTTCAATAAGCAGGCGTTCATTTCAACGAGCCCGCATTTGGGGCGGGCGCCGAATCTGCTGTCGGGAGCCAAGGTAAGTTTGGACCCTGCGGATATGCGCGTGGGGACGAGCATGGACCAAGTGCTGTCGCAGCGCATCGGGGGGCTGACGGCGGTGCCGAGTCTGGCGCTGGGCATTGAGCCGAACGAACTGCGGCTGGAAGATGGCTTGTCGATGGTGTATGGATCCTGTATTTCGTGGTCGAGCCCGACGAAGCCGGCGACGAAGGAGATCTACCCGGCGCGGACGTTTGATCTGCTCGTCGGCGACGGGAGCGGAAGGAAACTGGACCGGAGCATTCTCGATTCGTTGCGCCAGGAGACCCGGGACCTGCAGCCGAAGATGAACGGCGGGGACCGGACGAAGCTGGGCGAATATCTCGAATCGATTCGGGACATCGAAAAGCGGATTGAGCGGGCGTCGAAGGACGAACGGCTGGAGGGTTGGCGGCCGACGCTGGACAAGCCGAACATGACTCGGCCGGCGGATGCATTGCCCCAGGACGTGCCGGAGCACATGAAGCTGATGTTGGATCTCACGGTGCTGGCGTTCCAGATGGACAAGACCCGCGTCGTGACGCTGATGCTGAACAACGACCTGTCGCAGATGAACTTCAAGTTCGTCGAGGGCGTCCACGGGGCGCTGCATCTGGACCTGACGCATAACCAGAAGGTGGCGGCGGCCGAGGCGATGTACCTGAAGACCAACCAGTACCACGTGGCTCAGTTTGCGTATCTGGTTGATCGATTAAAGAAGATCAATGAGGGCGAGAGTTCATTGCTGGATAGCTCGATGCTGCTGTTCACTTCCAACCTGTTTGACGGGGACACGCACGGGGCGGACCAGATGCCGGTGTTGCTGGCGGGTAAGGGCGGTGGATCGTTGCGACCGGGGCAGGTGTTGGACTATCTCGAAAAGGGCGACGACAAGCGGCAGGCTTGCAGTTTGTATCTTTCCTTGATGGACCGGATGGGCGTGAAGCTGGACCGGTTTGGAGATGCTTCGACGCGTATTATGGAGGTATGAAGAAGCTTGCTTTAGTGACTGGGGCGAACAAGGGTATAGGGCTCGAGACGGCCCGGCAATTGGCGCAGAAGGGTGTTCACGTGCTGGTGGGGGCACGGGACCTGAAGAAGGCGACGGGGGCGGCAGAGACGCTGCGGGTCGAGGGGTTGGCGGCCGACCCGGTGGCTTTGGATGTAACGAGCAGTGGAGACATTGCGGCGGCAGCGGCGATGATCGGGGAGAAGTTCGGGCACCTGGATATTCTCGTGAATAACGCGGGGATTATGGTGGAGGGGGATTGGTCGGTGAACGAGTCGGCGACGCTTCCGGTGGCGAAGATTCGAGAGACGTTTGACACCAATTTCTTTGGGGTGATTGAGCTGACGCAGGCCTTATTGCCATTGCTCGCGAAGAGTGAGGCGGGGCGGATTGTGAACCTTTCGAGCATTTTGGGTTCGTTGACGTTGCACGCCGCGCCGGAGTCGCCGATCTATGGGACGAAGTTATTGGCCTATAACGTGTCGAAGACGGCTCTGAACGGGTTTACGGTGCATTTGGCGCATGCTCTGCAGGGCACGCCGATCAAGGTGAACTCCGCGCATCCGGGTTGGGTAAAGACGGATATGGGGGGCGAGTCGGCTCCGATGGAGTTGGCGGACGGGGCGCGGACGAGCGTGGAGCTGGCTTTGCTGCCGGCGGATGGGCCGACGGGGGGCTACTTCCATTTGGGTGAATCCCTGCCGTTCTAGCGGCGGAGGATGACGAGTTGGAGGTAGAGGCGGAGGAGTTGGACGAGGGTGTTGGCGAGGGACTGGAGGCGGAAGAACTGGGAGCGGCCATGGAGGCGAGGGTAATGGTGGACCCCGACTTCGGCGACGCCGCAGCCGCTGAGTTCGATTTTGCGGACGAGTTCGACGCAGATGGTTCCGCTGGTGGAGGTTAGCTTCAGGCTCTGGAGCAGTTCGCGGCGAATGAGGCGGAAATCGCAGTCGATGTCGCGGAGACGGATGCGGAAGAGGAGGCGGGCGAACTGGTTGTAAACCTTGCCGATGAAGATGCGGTGCCAAGGGTCGTTACGTTCCAGTTTGAAGCCGTTGACGAGGCCGACCCCTGGGATGAGGGCGGCGAGGAGGAGGGGGAGTTCGCGGACGTCGTATTGGCCATCGCCGTCGGTATAGAAGAAGAGATCCTTAGTGGCGGCGGCGAAACCGGTGCGCAGGGCGCCGCCGTAGCCGCGGTTGACTTCGTGGGTGATGACGCGGAGCTGAGGGCCAAATTGAGCTTGGAGATCGGCGAGGACAGAAGCGGTGGAGTCCGCGCTGCCGTCGTTCACGACGATGACTTGGAAGCCCGCGGTGAGCGCAGTGAGAGTGGCGAATGTGTGCGCGATTAGGCCGGGCAACGACGGAGCGTCGTTATAGGCCGGAAAAAACACACTTAGAGCGAGCGGTGTGTTGGACAAAATGTACCCGTTACGGAATTGCCGTCAGCGTAACACAAATGGGCTAGGCAGGGTTTAGGTAAAAT
>JBKJLJ010000715.1:0-3824 GCA_046597015.1 Bryobacteraceae bacterium | reverse complement strand
GGCGGCGCGGGCTTCGTTAGATTCCGGGGCGGCGGGGGCCGTATTGGAACGCTTGCAGAATAGCCGGTAGGCGGTCGCTGAAGGCGCTGCGGGCCATTACGGTTCCACAGCCGGCGGCGGCGGCGGCTTGGCGGAGATCGGTTTGGACGTGCGAAACGAAGCCGATTACTCTTTCACCTGGAAGTTGGGTTAGGAGGGCGAGGACGTCGAGGCCCTTGCAGTTCAAGTCCAGAATAATTAGTTCGGCGGCTGGGGCGGCGGCGAGGGCTGCTTGCTGGGTTTTGACGAATTGGATGTGGGCTCCGGCGCCTTTAGCGGCTCCTTCGATCTTCACGGCGAAGAAGAGATCCTCCACGATTGCCAGTATGTGTTTCGTCACAACCTGAGGATAGCTTGCAATGGTATTTTGAAGGTCATGGCCGAAGCCAATCCATTTCAGGACCCACAGCGTTTCGAACGGCGGGTCCCCCCTTGCGCCGTAGTGATTTTCGGGGCAAACGGCGATTTGACGAAGCGCAAGCTGCTGCCTTCGCTGTATCGCCTAGCGATTGAACGCCGACTGCCGCAGGGGTTCGCGATGGTCGGTACGTCGCGCACGGCGATGTCCGATGAAGCGTTTCGGGAGAAGATGGAGGCATCCGTTCGCGAGTTTCTCGAGAACTCCGAGTTCGACCCCGCGGTATGGGCGGAGTTCGCGAAAGGGCTCTTCTACATTGCAGGGGATGTCTCCGACGAGGCGCTCTATAGCAATTTGAAGACGAAGCTGGATACCGTTGCGCAGGAGCGGCAGACGGGCGGGAACGTACTGTTTTATTTGTCGACGCAGCCGAGCCAGTATGCGACGGCGGCGGGCGGGTTGGGGCGGGCGGGGCTGGCGAATGGGAACGGCGGGTGGCGACGGTTGGTGATCGAGAAGCCATTCGGGCACGATCAGTCTTCGGCGCGGGATTTAGAAGTCGCGCTGCATGAGTATTTCCGCGAAGAGCAGCTTTATCGGATCGATCATTATTTGGGCAAAGAGACGGTCCAGAACATTTTGGCGTTTCGGTTTGGGAACCCGATTTTTGAACCGCTGTGGAACCGGCAGTACATCGACCACGTGCAGATTACGGCGGCCGAGTCGATTGGGGTGGAGGGCAGGGGGGCTTACTACCAAGAGGCCGGGGCGCTGCGGGACATGATTCAGAATCATCTACTGCAGGTGCTGTCGACGGTGGCGATGGAGCCTTCGGCGGTGTTTGAACCGACGGCGGTGCGGGATGAACGGGCGAAGCTGCTGCGGTCAATCCGGCCGTTGAAGCCGGAGGACGTGGCGGCGCATGCGGTGGCGGGGCAGTATGGGCCGGCGGCGTTGGGCGGCAAGGACGTCCCGGGGTTTCGGGGGGAGGCCGGGGTGAATCCGCAGGCGATGACGGACACGTATGCGGCGGTTACGTTTCTGGTGGACAACTGGCGTTGGGCGGGGGTTCCGTTCTATGTGCGGAGCGGGAAGCGGCTGCCGAAACGGGTGACCGATATTGCGATTCGATTCCGGCCGGTGCCACATTCTCTGTTTGCGACGGACACGGCGCGGCCGAATTTGCTGATTCTGCGGATTCAACCGGAGGAAGGGATTAGTCTGCGGTTTTCGTCCAAGCAACCGGGGCCGGGGATGAAGCTGCGGCCGGTGTCGATGGACTTCAATTACGGGACGAGTTTTGGGATGCGGACGCCGACGGCGTACGAGACCCTGCTGGTGGACGCGATGACGGGCGATGCGACGTTGTATACGCGCCAGGACATGGTGGAAGCATCCTGGGCGGCGGTGCAGCCGATCGTGGACGCGTGGGGCAACCGGGCGACGGATCCGTTCCCGAATTACGCAGCGGGGACGTGGGGCCCGGCGGCCTCGGACGAGATGCTGGCCGCACGCGGCCACGTGTGGAGAGTGCCGTGATCAGCGTGGTGCAGCCCGAGAAACTCCTGAAAGAGCTGGAGCATGTGTGGGCGGAGCTGGGCAAGGGTCAGCCGGCCGATGCGCTGCTGCGCGCGTGTTCGATGACTTTGCTGGTGGCGACGACGGACGCGGGCGATGAAGTTTCGCTCAAGAATACCTTGGCGGACTTGATGCGGGCGCACCCGGGACGGATGATCATCATCCGGATTGTGGACTCGGCGACGCCGCTGCTGACGGCGGATGTGACGGCGCAGTGTTTGTTGGCTTTTGGCGGGCGGCAGCAGGTTTGTTGCGAAATTATCGAGATACGGACGACGCGGGATCGGCTGGCGGATGTGTATTCGGCGTCGCTGGGGCTGACGGTGGCGGACTTGCCGGTGGTGCTGTGGGTGAAGGACATTCGGCTGCTGGAAGAGTCGAGTTTTCAGCCGCTGCTCCAATTGGCGCGGACGTTGCTGGTGGATTCGGCACCGTTGGGGGTGAGCGTATTGCCGGCGCTGAATGAGCGGCGGCGGGCGGGATGGCGGGTGAAGGATTTGGCTTGGACGCGATGTACGGCTTGGCGGGAGACTTTGGCGCAGGCGTTTGAAAGTACATGTTTGCAGGGGCAGATTCCGCAGATCAGAAAGGTGGAGATTGCGTATGCGGGGACTGGGCCGCTGGTGAGTGGGATGTACCTGCGGGCTTGGTTAGCGGCTCGACTGCCGCAGGCCGAGTTCGAATTCGTCGTGGCAGAAGCCCGGCGGAATGGCAACCTGCAGGCGATCCGCTTCCACGCGGCAACGCAGGAGCTTGAACTTAGAGCGGTGGACGATGCGACACTAGAGATTGTCACCAGCAGCTTGACCACCCGGGTTCTGGCACCGGCCAGGGCCGAAGCCGATCTGGTTGCCGAGGAGTTGTCGATTCTCGGTGCCGATCCGGTGTACGATGCTACGCTAGCGGCCACTATCGCCCAATGAATTTTCGCAAGGTCCTTTCCCCTGACCCCGCCTCCGCCGCCGAAACGTGCGGCCGTTGGATCCTGGACATTTTGTCCGACGCGCTGGAGAATCGCCCGACGGCGTCGCTGGCGATTTCGGGAGGCTCGACGCCGAAGCTGCTGTTTGCGTGGCTGGCCGAGCAGGAGTTCGATTGGTCGCGGGTCCATCTGTTCTGGGTTGATGAACGGGCGGTTCCGCCGGGCGATCCGGAATCGAATTTTACGCTGGCGGATACTTATTGGCTGACTCCCGGAGGGTTTCCGAAGGAGAATGTGCATCGGATCCATGCGGAGAAACCGGTGGGGGAAGCGGCGCATTATTACGCCGACGATGTTCGCGGGCATTTTCAACTTGAGGATGGGGAGTTGCCGGCGTTCGACATTATTCAGCAGGGAATGGGGGCCGATGTGCACACGGCTTCGCTGTTTCCGGGGGAACCGCACATTCTGGATCGGTGTGGTTTGACGGCGGCGGTGTATGTGGACAAGCTGAAGGCGGCGCGGGTGACGCTGCTGCCGGGGGTGTTGGCGGCGGCGCGGCATACGCTGATGCTGGTTTGTGGGGTAGATAAGCAGAAGGCGCTGGAGACGGTTTTCAATGGCCCGGAGAATATACTCGACTTTCCGGCTCAGCTGACGCGACAGCATGGGGGCGAGGTGGTTTGGTTTCTTGATGAAGCGGCTGGCGGTAATTTGGGTTAGGCTGCGGGAGAGGGGATGAGAGATATGGGGCGTATGGTCCGCTCCCTGACGGTCGCGGTTCGGTGCTGGGGGGCGGTCGCGGAGGTCGCGGGGCGGTGCGGGGGAGCGGTCGCGGAGCGGTGCGGGGGAGCGGTCGCAGGGCGGTGCGGGGTAGCGGCCGCAGGGCGGTGCGGGGGAGCGGTCGCAGGGCGGTGCGGGGGAGCG
>JBKJLJ010000697.1:0-6795 GCA_046597015.1 Bryobacteraceae bacterium | reverse complement strand
TTCGAAAAGTATACTGGAAGTCTCCCCCGCCCGTATCGCCCCATCATGCCTACACCCAGTTCTGACGTCCCTTTTGTCCATCTCCATTGCCACACCGACTACTCGTTACTCGATGGCGCGTGTGAAATTAAGCAGCTCATGAAGTTGACCGCCGAACTCGAACAGCCCGCCGTGGCGATGACCGACCACGGCAACATGTTCGGCGCGGTGGAGTTCCATAACGCCGCCAAGGACAAGGGCATTCATCCCGTGTTTGGCTGCGAAGTTTACGTCAATCAGAACGGCCACAAGTCGCGGACCGAAAATGACCGCTACAACCACTTGGTGCTGCTTTGCGAGAATCAGGAAGGGTACCGGAATCTCATCAAGCTGGTGTCTACCGGCTATCTCGAAGGGTTTTACTATAAGCCCCGGGTCGACAAGGATCTGCTGGCGCAGCATTCGAAGGGGATCATTTGTCTTTCGGCGTGTCTGCGTGGCGATTTGAATGAGGCGCTGCTGGGCGACAACTATGCCAAGGCCCGCGATTTGGCGGGCACCTACACGGAGATCTTCGGCCAGAACAACTTCTTCCTCGAACTGCAGGACCATGGCCTGGAGCAGGATAAGCGGCTGATCCCGGAAGTGGCGAGGCTCTCGGCGGAGATGGGGATTCCGCTGGTGGCGACTAACGACTCCCACTATCTGCGGAAAGATGACGCGCGCGCCCACGAACTGTTCATGTGTATCTCGACCGGCAAAACCGTGTCGGACCCAAATCGGATGCATTGGGACCAGCCCGAGTTCTACATGAAGTCGAAGGCGGAGATGGAGAAGATCTTCGGCGACTATCCGTCCGCGCTGCGCTCGCCCTACGAGATCGCCATGCGCTGCAAGGTCGCGCTCGAGAAGGTCAAGGAGCCCTTTCCAAAGTTCGACGTTCCACCCACGCACACGATCGACACCTACTTCGAATACGTGTGCCGGGAAGGCTTCGAAAAACGGCGGCCGCGGCTGGAACACATGCGCCAGAAGGGCACGCTGCGCGAGCCGTTGGAAGCCTATGCGGAACGGCTGAGCCGCGAGATCAAGATGATCCAGCAGATGAAGTTTTCGGGCTATTTTTTGATTGTCTGGGACTTCATCCGTTACGCGCGCCAATCGAGTATTCCGGTGGGCCCGGGGCGTGGTTCGGCGGCGGGTTCGCTCGTGTCTTATGCGATGGAGATCACCGATATCGACCCGCTGCAGTACGGTTTGCTCTTCGAGCGGTTCTTGAATCCGGAGCGTATTTCGATGCCCGATATCGATACGGACTTTGAGCCGAAGGGGCGCGGGAAGGTGATTCAGTACGTGACCGAAAAGTACGGTCGAGAGCAGGTGGCGCAGATCATCACATTCGGTACTCTGGGTTCGAAGGCGGCGATTAAGGACGTCGGCCGCGTGCTCGATATGACGTTTGCGGAGGTGGACAAGCTGACGAAGCTAGTGCCGCCGACGTTGAATATCAAGCTCAAGGACGCCTTCGCGCAGGAGCCGGGTTTCGACATCGCGGCCAAGGCGGATCCGCGCGTGAAGGAAGTGATGGAAATTTCCCTGCGTTTGGAAGGCATGGCGCGAAACGCTTCCGTCCACGCGGCGGGCGTGGTGATTTCGCCGCAACCCCTTCGCGACCTGGTGCCGCTATACAAAACGAACAAAGACGAAATTGTGACGCAGTACGACATGTCGGGCTTGGAGAAGCTCGGCTTGTTGAAGATGGACTTCCTGGGTTTGACTACCCTGTCGATCGTCGACGACGCCCTGAAACTAATTGAGGCGATTCATGGGGTGAAGCTGGTGATGGAAGACATCCCGCTTGACGACCAGAAGACCTACGAGGAGATCTTTTGGAAGGGGCGGACTTCGGGTGTTTTCCAGTTCGAATCCTCCGGCATGCAGGATATTCTGCGCCGCTCGAAGCCGGAGCGAATTGAGGATCTTTGCGCGCTGAACGCGCTGTACCGGCCAGGCCCGATTCAGGGCGGCATGATCGATGACTTCATCGCTCGTAAGCACGGCAAGAAGGAGGTCGTCTTCGACTTTAAAGAGTTGGAGCCGCTGTTGGGCGAGACTTACGGGGTGATCGTGTATCAAGAGCAGGTGATGCAGATTTCGAACGTCATCGCCGGCTACAGCCTGGGCGAGGCGGACATCCTACGCCGCGCGATGGGTAAAAAAGAAGCATCGGCCATGGCCGAACAAAAGCAGCGCTTTCTGAGCGGCTCGTCAAAGTTGGGGCACAACGCCAAGAAGGCCGATAAACTGTTCGATCTGATGGCGCAGTTCGCCGGCTACGGCTTCAACAAATCGCACTCGGCGGCCTATGCCTACATGGCCTGGGTGACGGCGTATTTGAAAACGCACTATACGATTGAGTTCATGTCGGCGCTGCTGACTTCGGAAACGGGGAACACGGATAAGGTCGTTAAATACATCAACGAGTGCAAGGATATGGGGATCAAGGTGCTGCCGCCAGACGTGGCTGCCTCGCTGCTCAGCTTTGCGCCGGACGGCCAGGCGGTGCGCTTCGGATTAGGGGCGATTAAGAACCTGGGGCAGGGGGCGGTCGAATCGATTTTGGCGGCGCGGGCGCAGGTGGGCAAGTTCAAGAGCTTCTTTAATTTCTGCGAGAGCGTTGACGTTGGGGCGGTGAATAAGCGGGCTTTGGAATCGTTGATTAAGGCTGGGGCGATGGACAGCCTGGATGGGACGCGAAGCCAGTTGACGGCGATGATTGACCGGGCGATGGACCATGCGCAGCGGACAAAGAAAGACAAAGACAGCGGGCAGGGGGGCCTCTTCGGCGACCTGTTCGGCGGACCGGCCGAGGACACGCCCGCTGAACCCTTGCCGAATGTGAAGGACTGGTCGCAGACCGAAAAGCTAAACGGCGAAAAAGAGATGATCGGCTTCTACGTGACCGGGCATCCGCTGGACGCCTATGGCGACAAGATCTCGGAGCTGCAGACCCACGACAGTGACGGGCTCGACAACTGCCAGAAGCATGAAGAGGTGCGGCTTTGCGGCATCCTGACTGGGATTCAAAAGCGCCGGAACAAGAAGGGGGAGCTATGGGCGGCGATGCGTTTGGAGGACCAAAAGGGGAGCTTGGAGGCGATGTGTTTTGCTAGCAAAATGGAGGAGTTGAACCAGTATCTGACCGACGATAACCCCGTGATGGCGGTGTGTAAAGTGATGCCCGAGGAGGGGTCGGCGCCGAAGGTGAGTCTTCAGGAGATAGTGCCTCTGGCCAATGCGTTGGTCAAGCTGCCGAGCATTATCGCGATTCGCGTTCGGATACGCGAGGCAAATGGCATCGACCCGGCAACGGAGTTACGGAGCTTGTTCGAGCGCAAGCCGGGCAACGCCCAAGTCCGGCTGAAGCTCGAGAAGCCGCAGGACTTTATCGCGATGATGGACGTGCCGCTGCGGGTCCGGCCGGACAAGGAATTTAAGCAAGAAATCGAGCGGATTTGTGGTGGCGACGCGTTTGAGGTGCTCGAAAAGGCCTAGGCCGTCATGCTATCGTTTGGTCATGCTGCAGGATGCTGATCCCTACCCAATCTTGGGCGGACGGGTGCAGACGAGAGCGCTCGAGTACCACGTCACCGATCACTGTAATCTTCGTTGTGATCATTGCTGTTCGTACTCCCCGATCCTGAAGAAATGGTGCGCGGATCCGGTGCAATTTGAACAGGATCTGCTGCTGGTTCGGCGGGTGGTGGAGCCGCAGTTCGTCAAGATCGTGGGGGGCGAACCGCTGCTGCATCCGAAGCTCGAAACGCTGCTGACGATCGCCCATCGGCTTAAGGTGGGGCCGCGAATTCAGTTGACGACGAATGCCTTGCTGATCAAAAATCTTTCGGCGAAATCGTGGGACTGTTTGCAGATGATTTCTGTATCGCTTTACCCGGAGCCGGCGTTGCCGAAGGACCTGATTCGCTATATCGCGAGGGAGGCGGCCGCGCGAAAAATTGAAGTGAGTTGGAAGGTACAGGACAAGTTTACGTGTATGGATCGGACGGAGCGCGCGACCGAGACAGAGGCGACGGATACGTTCGCCGATTGCTGGATTCGGCACCGGTGCAACACGATTAAGAACGGGCGTTTCTATTCCTGTACCCGGCCCCAATACGTGCAGAAGTTTGCCCTTGATGGGCCGAAGTTTCAGGCCGACGGGGTCGCGGTGGACGATCCGGATGCGGCGGCGCTGGCGCTGCGGATTCAGGCGCATCTGACCCAGACCGAGCCGCTGCATTCGTGCTTCCTCTGCAACGGAGGCCAAGCGCATTTGGAGATTCACCGGCAGTTGACGCCGAGTGCGATTCGCACCAAACGCGCGGGTTTGGTTCAGCTTACGGCATGACGCTACGCGCCACGCTGATCGGGGCTTTGCCCGCGTCGAACGCGGTGGCCGTGAGCGGGGGGCTGGATTCGTGGGTGCTCGCCTTGTTGCGGCGCGAGATGGGGCGGCCAGTGCGGGCCTATACTCTGGTGACGAGCATTCCGGGCTACTGCGAAATCGAGCGGACCCAGGCGCTGGCGGACCAGTTTGAAGTGCCGCTGACCGTGTTCGAAGCGCCAGATTTGGAAGGGGCACTGCCTCGTTTTCTGGCTGTGACGCGGACGCCGATTTACAACCTGCACCCAGTATCGAAATTGCTTTTTGCTGAGGCGTTGCGCGACGCGGGGGTGGCCGAGATTATCGGTGGCGATGCCGCCGATCAGGTCTTCCGGGGGGAGACTACCTGCGACCTTTTGCCGCTGACGTTGGCCTGTTTCGCCCACGCCGGGGTTCGTTTGCACCTGCCGTTTCAGGCGGTGTCCATTGAGCGGCCCGATCCGCATAAGGAGGAGCTTCGGGCTCTGGCGGCGGAGTTGGGTCTTCCGCCGATCGCCAAGCGGCCGACCCTTGTCCCCGGGCCTTCGATTCTGGGCCGCACGACAGAGGAGCTATCGCGATGTGCGGTATTGCCGGGCTGATTCGAACTGGCGGCCTTACCCCGGCGGACCGGACTTCGGCCGGGAAACTGGCTGCGTTGCTCCACCACCGGGGGCCTGACGGCGCGGGGACGGCCGTTACGTCGCGGGCCGCTTTTGTGCAGACGCGCTTGGCGCTGGTGGATCCTCGGCCGTACCCGCTTCCGCTTTCAAACGGCCGCTTCACGATCGTCTTCAACGGTGAAATCTACAACCATCGCGACCTGCGGCGTCAACTGACGGCCTATCCGTTTACGACCGAGTCCGATACCGAAGTGGCCTTCGCGGCGCTGCTCCGTTGGGGGCCGTCGGCGTTGGAACGATTCGAAGGCATGTTCGCTTTTTGCCTGTGGGACGAGGAGACGGGCGATTACCTGGCGGCGGTCGATCCGTTGGCGGTGAAGCCGTTCGTCTACCATCGAACGGCTGAACTTTTCGCGTTCTGCTCGGAAGCCGGGCCGTTGCTGGAGGCGGGCGTGTTGCCGTTCCGGCCGGACGAGGAAGCGGTGGCGGAGCACCTTACCGCGCCCTACTTCAGCCTGATGCCGTTCGCGAACCTGGCACGGCTGGAAGGGGGTACGTATCTCACGCCGCTCGGGGTCCACTCCTATCGGTCCGGCCGGGCTGAAGGCGGCCTTTTGACGGCCCTGCGCCGCGCTGTTCGGGCGAGCACGCCGGCGGGTCTATTCCTGTCTGGGGGCCTTGACTCCAGCCTGTTGGCGGCCTTGGCGGAGCCGCCGATGCCGGCGTTTACGATCAACTACGGCGCGATGGATTACACCGATTCGCTGATCGTGAACAGCGACGATGTTCCGTTCGCACGGCAGGTGGCGGCGGCGTTCGGTCATCGTCATTTCGAGGTCACACCGATCGACTATGCGACCGCGTTGCGGCGTTCGCTCTGGGTTAACGACCAGATCGCGGCCTGGGAGCAGGAGGTCTCGCAGAACCTGCTGGCTGAAGCGGCGGCACCCCATTGCAAGGCCGTGCTGGTGGGGGACGCGGCGGACGAGACGCACTACGGATACAGCTTTTTGCTCCACCCGGAACGGATCGCTTCGCCCCGGTGGCTGCTGGACTTCTTCGGCTATTTGCCGCTTCGGCGGATGGACGCGGCCGCGCATTTCACGGCTCG
This sequence comes from Bryobacteraceae bacterium, assembly GCA_046597015.1. Taxonomy (GTDB): domain Bacteria; phylum Acidobacteriota; class Terriglobia; order Bryobacterales; family Bryobacteraceae. The sequence goes on along the minus strand of JBKJLJ010000697.1, from coordinate 659 downwards.
CTATCAGGAGGAGACAGCCGCCGCTGGCTACCGATGGGAGACCGCGAACGACCAACAGTTGGCGATCAGTTATTTGATCCGGAAGCGCTGGCTGGCGCGGCTTCTGCACAATGGAGACATTCAACTGATGGCTCATTCGGTGGAAGGCCGGGTCCCGTTTGCCGATCCGACGGTATTGGCGCTAGCCGATGCGATTTCGCCGGAGACGGCGCTCGAGAACGGCATCGAAAAGCACTATCTGCGTTCGGTTGCCGCGGCGGTGTTACCGCCGGAGATCGCTTGGCGGCCGAAGTCGGCTTTGACGAAGAACTTGGGCGGCAGGGCGGTGGTCCACCGGCTGTTTCGGCAAGCGTGGGCCGAGCATGCCGACTGGTTGACGCCGTATGTGGAACCCGATTTTGTTGCTGGGCTGGGGCCGCCGGCAGACGATCGAGAGACCGGTTTGCAGTTCCGGCTGCTGGCTACTTTGACGTGGTTCGCGCGGTGGGGAGGCGTATGAACATCGCGTTCGTGTTGATCCCGGAGAAGGGCCATGTGAATCCGTACATCGGGCCGGCCCAGGCGTTGCAGGAGCGCGGACACACCGTGGTGATTGCGGCACCGGGCGACATTGCCGCGCAGGTGGCGGCGGCGGGTTTGGATTTTCATGCGTTGCCGGG
>JBKJLJ010000664.1:0-11310 GCA_046597015.1 Bryobacteraceae bacterium | reverse complement strand
GCCCATTCCAACCACGTCATCCTTGACCCAAATCTCTGCCAACGGCACCATCCCGTTCGGATCATGGCGGGAATCATGAACTTTTGCATTGATCTCCCTGGATACCAGAAATCGAGGTAAGGTGGGCAGGCTGATCATGACTGGCTGGTCAGCGGTTACCAGTGGCGCCCAGAAGCGGTCCAGAGCGGATTCCTGCGTTTTTGCCGAACTCCTCCAGGCGAGAAATCCGCTTGCCGCCAGGACAACCGCGCCGCCGAGCAACCAATAAAGTGGCTGGCGGAGCCGAGGGAAATCGGCAGGGGGCACGTCACTGCAAACGATCTGGGGCTGGTAGGAACCCAGGGGGATCTCAATCCGGACCCGATCATTACGGCCAGAGCCTTCGTAATAACCGCCCAGCCGCTTCCGCATGTCGTTGGCTTTGACGCGGACGAACGAATCCACGGCCGGGTCGTACTCGGAGCTCTTGTGAAACACCTCTGTGGCGATTGCCTTTTCCTTCAACGACGCCAAATCCCGGTCCAGCCATTTCCGCACCGCATACGAAAAAAAATCAATGCAGCGAGGGCTGCCCCGAAACTCAGGGCTTTCGACAATCCGCGCGAGCGCCGCTTCTATCTGCGACCTCCGCCGGTCGGTGATCTCGGGGAGGAGCGCATCGGTTCTAACCATTCGCAGCGTTAGCACAACCTACCGTTACGAGGAAAACAAACGGGAGTGGACCAGATTGATAAGACACCACTTATGCGATATTTCGAAAAAACGGTCCATAACGCTTGCGCCCATCCGCTTTCATCACTATTCTTGCGTTATCTCCATTCAGGAAAGGTCTCGCCATGATGCTTCGACTTTGTCTTTCTTTTCTGCTGGCCAGCTGTCTGGCCCTCCCCCAAAGCTCCTCCGGTACGATTTCAGGAGTGATCCGCGACGCCTCCGGTGCCGCGATTTCCGGCACGCAAATTCAGGTCACCAACCGGGCCACGCAGATCAGCAGGAGAACCGTCTCAAGCGACTCGGGGTCCTATGTCGTGCCGCTCCTGGACATCGGCTTCTACGACGTGTCCGTCACCCAATCCGGGTTCAAGCCCTTCGTCCAAACCAAGGTGGAACTCACGCTCAACCAGGTGGCGCGCATCGATGTCACTCTGGAAATCGGCGGTGTCACTGAGAAGGTTGAGGTGACGGCGCAAAACAACGCGCTCGACACCGAAACCTCCTCAATCGGCCAACTCGTCACCAACAGCCAGATTACTCAGATGCCCCTGAACGGGCGCAACGTCATGAGCCTGCTGCAACTGTCGGCCGCCGTCACGCCCCAGGCGGGAATCAATTCGGGCTTCAATGACGGCCCAGGCTTCGGCTCATCGAATGTTTCGATCTCCGGTGGCCGGGGCTCGATGAATCAGATCCTATTCGATGGTGCCAACAATGCCGCGCCCACCCGCCAGGAAATTGCCGTCAGCCCCAGCGTCGACGCCGTCGCCGAAGTCAAGGTCTATACGACCGGGGCCCCCGCGGAATTCGGCCGCACCACCGGCGGAGCGATTTCGATGGTTTCGAAAAGCGGCTCAAACGACTGGCACGGAACGCTCTACGAGTTCGTTCGGAACGAAAAGTTCGACGCGCGCAACGCCTTCGCCGCCTCGCGCCCCCCCTTCCGCTTCAACCAGTTCGGCGGCTCCCTCGGCGGACCGATCCTTCTACCCAAGCTCTATGACGGCCGGAACAAGAGCTTCTTCTTTTTCAACTACGAGGGTTCCCGTTACGTCAATTACGCCAATCGGTTGTTCACCGTGCCGACGCTGCTGGAACGTCAAGGCGACTTTTCCCGCACCGCGATCGCGAACGGAACCATTCTAGGCATCTATGATCCGGCCAGTACGGCGGCAAATCCAGCCGGCTCCGGATTTGTTCGAAGTGCATTTCCGAACAACCGCATCCCAGCCAGCCGGTTCGACCGCATCACCGCCGCGATTATGGGCGATGTCCCCCCGCCGAACACACCGCCAAGTAGTCTGGTAACCAATATCAATAACTATGCCGAGCAGCGGCGGCGTCAAACCGGCAACGATCAATATCTCGGCCGCTTCGACCACAATTTCAACGCCTCCCACCGCATTAGCTACCGGCAAGCCTACAACTACAACTCCATCTTTCCGGAATCGCAGTTTGGCAACTATTTGACGCAAGGCGAAGGCAACGACCGGTTTGAGCGCAGATACTCCCAGCAAGTGGCCTCCTACACTTGGCTGATCAACCCGCACATTTTTCTGGATTCCCGCGCCGGGTACGTCCGGACGCTCATCACCCGGCGCCCTCCCACCTACGGAGGCGCGGACATGGATCGCCTGAAGTACCCGTCGATTCTCCCCCGCGTCATTTTCCCTTCCCATCAAATTACTGATTTCCAGGAACTCGGCGGCGGCCAAGTCGTAGATGGCGGCGTCCATACTATTACCTTCAACCAATCGGTGACGCAGATCGTAGGGCGGCACACGCTCAAGTACGGCGGAGAAATCTGGCGCTTGCGAAACAATCGCTTTCAGCAGGCTGGCCTCAGCGGTACGTTTAGCTTCACCCGCGCCCTGACCCAGGATCCGCAGCGCCCGCAACTCACCGGCTACGGTGTGGCAACGTTCCTGCTAGGCGCCGTGAACGCCGGCTCTCTGGTTACTGCGACGAAGCTCTACGAACGCGGCTGGTATGGTGCACTTTTCGTACAGGACGATTGGCGCGTCAACTCCCGCCTTACCCTCAATCTTGGCCTGCGGTATGACATCGAAACCAATCCGGTGGACCGCTACAATCAGCGCTCGGCATTCAACTTTACGAAGACCAATCCGATCACCAAGCTGCCCGGCGTTCTGGAATTTGCCGGCGTGGATTACCAGGGAAGCGTCGTCCCGACCGACCGCAATAACCTGGGACCACGCTTCGGATTTGCCTATACCCTCGACAAGTCCGCCCGTACCGTTATGCGCGGCTCCTATGGCGTCTTCTTTCAGGGTATTTTCGAAACCTTCGAATCGAATCTTGGCTGGAGCGCGACGACGCCATTTAACGATCCCAGCATAGGGCCGCGTCCGACGTTCTACTTGAGCCAGGGCCCTAGCGGGATTATTCAGCCGCCGGGTAACTCGCAGGGTGCCCGAAGTTTTCTGGGTTTGGGCGTTCTCGGCCGTGGGCCGGATGATCGCGTGGGATATACCCAGCAATGGAGCTACAATCTCCAACGTTCGCTTCCCGGCCGTTGGATCCTCGAAGCCGGCTACGTTGGCAGCAAAGGCAATAAACTCGGCAATGGATCGCAGGGCGTGAATGTCAATGCTCTTGATCCCAGGTACTTGCCGCTCGGTTTCGCCCTGCAGGACCAGATTCCGAACCCGCTCGCTCCCTTGGGCATCTTCGGGACCACGGTGGCACGCTCCCAGACCCTCCTCCCCTACCCGGCGTACCAAGCCGTCACGCGTCGCGCGCCCTCATGGGGGAATTCGATTTATCATGCTCTGCAAATCAACGCTCGGAAGGCGCTGTCCCATGGCCTCACGGCTCAATTCAGTTACGCCTTCGGCAAGTCGATTGATGACACCGTCCCGAGCTTGAGTGCGGGCTTCGCGGGCTTTAATACTGGAGACCCTGGCTACCAAAACGTTTACAATCGCCAGGCTGAGCGCAGCATCTCGCCCACCGATATTTCGCAGCGCTTTGTATCCAATTGGCTCTACGCCTTACCGATTGGCGCCGGCCAGAAGTTGAAGCTTAAGGGCCCCCTGGATTGGGTCTTGGGAGGCTGGCAGATCTCCGGCATCCTGACGGCGCAGTCCGGTCAACCGCTGCTGATCCGGGGCGCGAGCAACAATGCCGCCAATCGGCCCAACTCCACTGGCCGCTCGGCTTACCTTCCCGCCGATCAACGCAGCACTTCCCGCTGGTTTGATACGACAGCCTTCTCCGGTCCGCCCCTGTTCACCTACGGCAACGTCGGCCGGGTCCTGCCGGACGTGCGCACGCCGGGCTTGATGCAGATCGACGCCGGTCTCCAGAAGTTCTTCCGCATTCGGGAGAAGGCTCAACTCCAGTTTCGCGTCGAAGCCTTCAATGCCACGAATCGCAATAACCTTGGTCCACCCGATACTGGCTTTTTGTCCACCGGATTCGGCAGCATCAACTCCAGCGGACAGGCGCGCGTGATGCAGTTGGGAGCTAAGATAACTTTCTAATGCACTCCCCAATCACACGCCGTTCCCTGCTCGCCGCCGGCGCTGCTTCGCCCTTATTCGCCCAGCCCTTATTCGCCGAGCCCTTATTCGCCGAGGTGGAGCGGCCCAACATTCTCCTGCTGATGACCGACACCCATCGCTGCGACGCCATCGGGGCTTGGGGCAATAGTGCAATCGAAACCAAGCACCTGGACTCACTCGCGGCCTCCGGCACTCGTTTCACCAACTGTTGGAGCCAGCACCCGGTCTGTATGCCCGCCCGGGCCACCATCTTTACCGGGCGGTATCCTTCCTCGCACGGCGTCCGGTCGAATGGCGTCCGGCTTCCCGAACGCGAAATCACCTTGCCGGGCCACCTCAAGGCGCATGGCTATTCCACCTTCGGCGCGGGCAAGTTTCACTTCATCCCTCATTTCCAGGGCCAGTTGCCGACGCTCGAAACACATCCCGGCCCCTACTACGGCTTCGATGAGTTTCATCTCGGCGAAGACGGCCGGCGCGGCGAACAGGCTGTCTTTCTGCAACGAGAGCATCCCCAACACGCCAAGAAACCGGACGATCAACTGCCGCTCGAATTACACAATTCTTCCTGGATCGCCCAGCACACCAGTCGTTTTTTGAAAGACGCCGCACAGACCAGCAAGCCCTTCTTCGCCTTTGCCTCCTTTGTAGACCCGCACCAGCCCTACAACCCACCGCAGCCCTACGCCTCCCAGTACCGGGAGCGCGACATGACGCCCGCCCTTTTACGGGCCGGCGAGCACGAAGGACGGCCAGCCCACATTGGAGCAGCTGCAAAAACTTTCGCCCCGCTGAACCAGCGAGTCCCTTATCACCGCACGCAATCCTATGGAGAGATCAGCCTGGTGGACCATTCCATCGGACAGATTCTGGCCACCCTCAAAGAAACCGGCCTAACCAGCAAGACCGTCGTGGTGTTCCTTTCCGATCACGGCGACATGCTGGGCGACCATTCCCTCTTTTACAAAGGGCCTTACCACTTCCACCAATGCGCCCGTGTTCCCCTGATCATCAACGACCCACGGTCGCCCAAGAAGGCCCAGCGCGTTGACGGCATCGTGCAGCAAACCGACATCTTCCCCACCATCACAGCTCTTTGCGGTCTACCGGGCCCCGCGGGCGTTCAGGGCCGTTCGCTCACCCCGCTGCTCGAAAATCCCAGCGCTTCCACCGGCTACGATTCTGCGCTCATTGAGTTCGGCATTAGCGGCGCCCACGTCCCGAGCTATCAGCCGACTCCGTCCGACTCTGGTTCGACCGATCTATGGACGCTACGGACCCGCGAATGGCGCCTCTCCCATTACCCGGGTGCGCCCTATGGCGAGTTGTACGACCTCACCACGGACCCCGAAGAGTTCTCAAATCTGTGGAGCCAGTCTAAATACCGCGACGTTCGTGCGCGCTTGCAGACGCAACTTTTGGATCGCATGCTTCTCGCTCACGATCCCCTGCCCTTGCGCGAACAGCCTTATTAAGCCCTAATCACACGATTCGAACAGCCTGGAGGAAAAAACGATGAACGCCTATCGACGGATACGGAGCCTGGCCAGTAGTTGGAAGGCCGAAGGCGGGGACGCGGCGACGCCAAGGGCGGCTCTGGCGATCCAGCGACTATCCCTGCTGTTCCTGCTGGTCACCGCCGGCTTCAGCCAGACTACCTCCCAGCTCACCGGCACCATCTCCGATAGCAGCGGCGGCTTGGTTCCCGGTGCCAAAGTCATGGCGGTAAGCCTGGAGACTGGGGGCCGCCGGGAGGTCACTTCCAACGTCCAAGGCCTCTACACCATGCCCGCCCTCTTGCCGGGCCGCTACCGTCTGGAAGTCGAGAAGCAAGGATTCAAGGCCGTCACTCGCGGCGGCATTGTTCTCGAAGTCAACCAAGTGGCGCGGGTGGACATATCGATGGTAGTCGGGGCGGTCTCCGAGCGCGTCGAGGTGACCGCGGCCCCCCCGCTGATCGAAGCCGGAACGTCTTCCCTCGGCCAGGTGATCGAGCAGAAGGCCGTGAGCGAACTTCCGCTGAATGGGCGGAATTTCGTCCAACTTGCAATCCTCGGCCCCGGAGTTTCGGGCGTGGGCTTCGGCTCAAACGGCACCATTATGAATGGTTCGCGTCCCGCTGACCTGCGCCCGGGCAGCGAAATTTTCTCGAACGGAAATCGCGAAGGTTCTAACAATTTCCTCATCGACGGCGTGGACAACAACGTCCGTCTGAATTTTGCGATCTCGATGCGGCCTTCAGTGGAGGCCGTCCGGGAATTCAAGATCCAGACCAACATGTTCTCGGCCGAGCAGGGTCGCAATCCAGGTGCCACCATCAACGTCATTACCAAGGCTGGCTCGAATGAACTGCACGGCAGCGCCTACGAGTTTCTGCGCAACTCCAAAATGGATGCCCGCAATTTCTACGCCAATGGCGGGCAAGCGAAGCCCGTTTTCCAGCAAAACCAATTCGGTGCCAGCGTGGGCGGACCGGCCGTCCGCAACAAGCTCTTCTTCTTCCTGAACTATGAAGGCTTCCGTCAGCGCCTCGCGAACACTTTCGTCAATTCGGTGCCCACCGCGGCGGTTCGGACGGGCGATTTCAGCGCCGTGCGCGACATCTTCGACCCCACCACCGTGCGGGCAACGCCTGGAACATCCAGCGGCTACACGCGCGATCCCTTCCCCGGCCGGCGGATACCGGCCACGCGCTTCGACAGCGTCACCCGGCGGCTCATTCAGGCCTACCCCCTGCCGCAGCGCACCGGCCTGGCCCTGAATCAAACCACGAATCCCAAGGATGCCCAACGGTGGGACGTCGGGGATGCGCGCTTCGATTACAATCTCTCCCCGTCCAACCAAGTGTTCGGGCGATTCTCGATCCAGAACACCGAGACAGTCAAACCCTCGACCTTTGCGCCCACCCAGATTGAAGGAATGTCGATGCCAGTGTCCCTGGGCGACGAGGCCACCTTTGCCGGCAACTCGTTCCTGAAGAATTACCAGGGGGTCATCAACTGGACTCACACCTTTAGCCCCACCGTGCTCCTCGAAGCGCAAATGGGCTACTCGCGATTCAATCTGAATTTCACCCAGGAAGGCGCCAGTCTCGGCGCGGGGTTGGGCGGCAAGCTAGGGGTCCGCGGCTCCAATCAGGGGCCAAACTCCGACGGTATTCCGATCTTCAGTCCCGCAGGCTACACCGGAATCGGGCAGACACGCTCGCTGCCGATTCTGCGCATCGAGAACACGTTCCATCCCACCGCCGCCCTAACAAAAATCGCCGGAAGGCACACGTTCAAAACCGGGTTCGAAGCGCGCCGGCGTCAAATGGGCGAGTTCCAGACCAACCAGGGGAACGGCCGGTTTAACTTCGACCGCAACTTCACCGCTAATCCCAATCAGGCGGGTAGCACCGGCGATGCCATGGCGAGCTTTCTGTTGGGCTCGGCATCCACCATTCAGCAGGACTTCCTGCTGGTGTGGGCTGGAATCCGGGCAACCGAAACCGGAACTTTTGTGCAGGACGACTGGCGGATCACCGACCGGCTCACCTTCAACCTCGGCCTCCGGTATGAGTACGATACGCCGTTCAGCGAGGTCGCCAATCGCTGGGCGAACTTTAATGTCTTCACCGGCAAGATGCTGATCGCGGGCTTCAACTCTGACCCGAACGTAGGGGTACAGGCCGACCGCAACAACGTCGCTCCCCGTTTCGGCTTCGCTTACCAGTTGCGGCCGCGCACCGTCATCCGGGGCGGTTACGGCATCTTCTACAATACGCAAGGAACCGGAGGAGTAGTGCTGCGGCGGCAGCGGCAGTTGCCGTTCGGTCCGGTGAACACCGCCACCATCGACCAATTCTCCCCCGCCCCGCGGAGGGTGCAGGACGGCTTGGATCCGATTCCGGCAGTCGATTTCAAATCGGTGACCGAGAACCCGAATGGCAGCCTGCTCAGCGTCGCACCGAATTTCAAGAGCGGCTACGTACAGCAGTTCAATCTGCAGTTGCAGCAGGAGTTGAAGCACGAAATCGTGGTGAAGGCGGGGTACACGGCCAACCTCAGCCGGCAACTGGATTGGGACTACAACTACAACCAGCCGAATCCCGGACCCGGCTCGCCCTTATCGCGACGCCCGCTGCGCCTGCTGGCTCCGAACGTCGTAAACGCCCAACTGGCCCAGTCGGACGGAATCGGGAATTATCACTCCTTGCAAGCGAGCGCCCAGAAACGCTACTCGTCGGGTTTGAGCTTCATCACCGGTTACACCTTCGCGCACTCGATCGACAACGTGGCGAACTCCTTCGGCGGAGCGGCGAACGGTCCGGTCCCGCAGGATCCGCGCAACCGCAAGGGAGACCGCGGCAGCAGCGGTTTCGACATCCGTCAGCGCCTTACGCACAGCATGAACTACATTTTGCCCATCGGACCCGGCCGCGGGATACATTTATCCAAGGGGGTGGCCGACACCATTCTAGGTGGCTGGCAAGTGAACACAATTCTCACCATGCAGACCGGCCTGCCGTTCACTCCGGTGCTCGCCAGCCCCGTGTCGAACGCGGGTGCCAGCCGGCCAGACCGGCTGAGGAGCGGGACGATTTCGAATCCCGATCCGGCGCACTGGTTCGACACGTCGCTCAACACCGCCGGGGCTGCCTGGGCGACTCCGCTGCAATACACTTACGGAAACTCCGGCCGCAATCCACTGCGCGGGCCTGGACGCGTGAACCTTGATTTCTCTCTGTTCAAACGGTTCGTTATCCGCGAACGGTTCAAACTGCAGTTCCGCGCGGAGCTTTTCAACCTGCTCAATACGCCGCAATTCGACCTGCCGAACGCGTCGATTGGGAATCCGGCGGCGGGTATAATCTCGAGTATTGTCGGGACGCCGCGCCAGATCCAGTTCGCGCTCCATCTGACTTTTTAATAAGGTAGTGTAACGTTATCCCATGAATCGCCGATCGTTTCTCACCTCCACGGCAGTCGCGGCACCGGCTCTCCTGCTTGGCCAACGCACGGCCGCCGAACGGCCCAACGTCCTCTTCATCGCCGCCGATGACATGAACAACGCCCTGGGCTGCTACGGCCATCCGGTGGTCAAATCACCCAACATTGACCGTCTTGCCGCCAGCGGCGTGCGTTTCGACCGCGCCTATTGCCAATACCCGGTCTGCGGACCGAGCCGCGCCTCCCTGCTGACCGGCCTCCGTCCGGACTCAACGCACATCTTCGACAACAACATTTCGGTGCGAGACAAACTGCCCAACGTGGTCACCCTTCCGCAGCTCTTTCGCAACGACGGCTGGCACTCCGTCCGTGCCGGCAAAATGTATCACATGGATGTTCCCGGTTCGGTCGGGACCAACCAGTGGGACGACGCCCCGAGCTGGGATATCTCCATCAGTCCGCCCGGCAAGGAGCAGAAAACTGTGGGCGTCGGCCGGAACATTACAGAGGGCAAGCCTGCCCGCTGGGACGTCATCTCTTTCAAGGGAGAAGGCAAGGACCAAGCCGATGACCGCGCCACTGAAATCGCCATGGAGACGATGAGTTCATCCGGCGAAAAGCCCTGGTTTATCGGGCTTGGCTACCTCCGGCCGCATGTGCCACACGTCGCGCCGGACCGTTTTTTCGACCTATACCCACTCAGCCAGATTCACCCCGTCGTTAACCCGCCAGGCGATCTCGACGACATTCCGCTCGCCAGCGAAATCGCCATCAACACCCGCGGTAAAGACATGGGCGGGATTTCTGAAGCCACGAAGAAAGAGGCCATTCGCGCCTACTACGCCTCCGTCTCTTATATGGACTGGCAGGTTGGCCGTGTGCTCGCCGAACTCGACCGCAAGGATCTCCGGCGCAAGACCATCATCGTCTTCTGGGGAGACCACGGCTGGCATCTCGGCGAGCATCATCGCTGGCACAAGCGCAGCCTGTTTGAGGAGTCCATGCGCGCGCCACTGCTGATTGCCGCTCCCGGACGCAAAGGCAACGGAAAGGCGAGCCGCTCGCTGGTCGAATTCGTCGATATCTATCCGACGGTAGCCGAATTAGCGGGCCGCCGTCCGCCCGCGAATCTCGAGGGGCAGAGCCTGGTGCCGCTGCTCGAAAATCCGTCCCGCAGTTGGAAGTCAGCCGCCTTCAGCGTCGTGACCGCGCCCGGCGGCATCGAAGGCCGCTGCGCCGTTACGGATCGCTACCGCTATATTCGCTGGACTGGGCCGCATCCCGATGAAGAGCTCTACGATCACGAGGCGGATCCGCACGAGTATGTCAACCTCACTCGGACCTCTCAGCACACAGCACCGCTCGCGATGATGCGCCGAACGCTGGACGCAGGTTGGAAGGCGGCGAAGGCCAAGGTCTGAGGGGTGACCTCGCGGAGTCTTCTGACGGCTTTGGTTATTTGGTCCCGAGACCCCCAACGCCCTCTGCCACGTTGACTCTGTAGCTCAGTCACAAAAGGGTACCAGCGCTCCCGAACTACGGCCACTGGCGCTTTTGTAAGTGTTATCGATCCCTTCGTCGAACCCCGGTACTCTACAGTGTCCTACAGAAGCCCCATGCACTCCCGCCACCCCGGCCTCCTCACCCTCGGCCTCGCTCAAATCGCCCCGGTCTATCTCCATCGCGACTCAACCCTCGCCAAGGTCAACCAATTCGTCCGCCAGGCCGCCCACCAAGGCTGCCAGCTCGTCACCTTCGGTGAGGCCCTCGTCCCCGGCTACCCCTTCTGGCCCGACCTCACCAACGGAGCCCGCTTCAACTCCCCCCTCCAAAAATCCATCTTCGCCGAATACTCCGCCGAAGCCGTTCAACTCGAAGCCGGCCATCTCGATACCCTCTGCGCCACCGCCGCCGAACTCCACATCGCCATCTATCTCGGCTGCATCGAACGCCCCGCCGGCCGCGGCGGACACAGCCTCTATTGCTCGCTCGTCTACATCAACCAGCACGGCGAAATCGCCTCCGTCCACCGCAAGCTCATGCCCACTTACGAAGAGCGCCTCGTCTGGTCCCCCGGCGACGGCCACGGCCTCCGCACCCATCCCCTCGGCCCCTTCCGCGTCGGCGGCCTCAACTGC
>JBKJLJ010000548.1:0-6365 GCA_046597015.1 Bryobacteraceae bacterium | reverse complement strand
CCTTGCGAAGGGCGAGATCAACATCCTCCAATTGACGACCACCGCCGGCATCTCCATCGGCTTCACCATCTTCGTCCTCAGCGTCGGTACGAAGACGATGGAACGCCTCTTGCCCCGCGTCCAAAAGCGGCTCCGCGGCGGCGAATCGCAGTTTTCTCTCGCGATGATTCTGCTCTTTGCGCTCGCAGTGTTCGCCACCTACGCCGGCGTCGCGGCCATCATCGGCGCTTTCCTGGCCGGCGTTGCGCTCTCGGATTCCGTCTCCCGCCGCGTGCACGACCTCGCTCAGGGAGTCACAGAACTCCTGGTGCCCTTCTTCCTCGCTGGCATCGGCATGGCGCTCGACATCCGCGTGCTCCAGCACCCGCAAACGCTCTTGCTCGCCTCCGTCATCACCGCCGCCGCCGTCGTTTCTAAAATCCTCGGCTGCGGTCTCGGCGCCCTCTCCCTCGGCTGGCCAGACGCCCGTCGCATCGGCGTCGGCATGGTCCCGCGCGGAGAGGTCGGCATGGTCGTCGCGCAAATCGGCGCCGGCATCGGAACCGTCTCGCAAACCACCTACAGCGTCGTCGTCATCATGGCCGTTATGACCACCCTCATCGCTCCCCTCCTCATTAACGTCACCTTCCGTTCACTCGGCCAGATGCCCGTCGACCCCGACGACATCCCGATTAGAATTGAATAACGCATGCTGATCGAACTGGCGACGCTGACTCTGCTGGGCATCACGAACCTGGCCGGCCCCACCCATCACGTCCAAGGCATCGACGTCGAAGGCGATATCGTCTGGGTCTCCGCTGTTGAAAAAGCTACCCACAAAGGCTTCCTCTCTCGCTTCAACGCAAAGACCGGCCAGCGGCTTGCCATGGTCGAAGTCCAGGAGGGCGAACGCTACCATCCCGGCGGCCTCCAACTCGCCGGCGAAGCCATCTGGCTGCCCGTCGCCGAATATCGGCGCGAGTCCAGCGCCTGGATCCAGAAGCGCAACAAGCACACCCTGGCGCTCGAAGCGCAATTCCCGGTGGCAGACCACATTGGATGCGTCGCCGTCCACAACGGCGTCATCTGGGGCGGCAACTGGGACTCCCGCCACTTTTATCGCTGGCGTCCCGACGGCACTCTCATCGACAAACGCCCCAATCCCACCGGAACCGGCTTTCAGGATTTGAAGTTTCACGAAGGATCGCTGATCGGCAACGGCGTGAAGTCCCCGACCGCTGGCACAATCGAATGGCTGCACCCCGAATCGCTCGCCGTCCAGCGCGCTATCTCGACCGGAAGAACCGATCGCAGCGTCCGCTACTCGAACGAAGGCATGGCCGTCGACAAGGGCGTCTTGTATCTCCTCCCCGAAGACGACCCCAGCCGTCTGTTCCGCTTCCGTCTCCCCTGATATGCTGACCAAACCATGTTGAATCGCCGTCAGTTCCTCGCTGCCGTCACGGCCGCCCCCAGCGCCCTACTTGCCGCTACCCCCTCCCGCCCCAACGTCATCCTCATCATGAGCGACGATCAGGGCTACGGAGACCTCTCCATCCATGGCAATCCGAACCTAACCACACCGGCTCTCGATGCCATCGGCAAGGCCGGCGCCCAGTTCACTCAGTTTCAGGTCTGCCCCGTCTGTTCGCCTACCCGCTCCAGCCTCCTCACCGGCCGTTACAACTACCGCACCGGAGTCGTCGATACCTACCTCGGCCGCTCGCTGATGGACCCCAAAGAAATTACGATCGCCGAAGTCCTGCGCGGTGCCGGCTACCGCACCGGCATCTTCGGCAAATGGCATCTCGGCGACAACTATCCCATGCGCGCCATCGACCAAGGCTTCGAGGATTCCCTCGTCGCGAACGGCGGCGGCCTCGCCCAGCCAGGCGACCCGCCTCCCGGCAATAGCTACACGGACCCGGTATTGCGTCGCAACGGCAAGTACGAACAAGCCAAAGGCTACTGCACCGACATCTTCTTTCGCGAGGCCGCTCGCTTCGTTGAAGCCAACCAAACGAAGCCATTTTTTCTTTACATCCCCACCAACGCGCCCCACGCTCCGCTCCAAATCGACGAAAGCTACGTGAAGCCGTTTCGCGGGCAGGGCCTCGACGACACGACAGCCAAGGTCTACGGCATGGTGAAGAACCTGGACGAAAACGTCGCACAACTCCAAAGCCTGCTCACTCGCCTCAACCTCCGCGAAAATACGCTCCTCATTTTTCTGACCGACAACGGCCCCCAACAGAAACGCTACAACGCCGGCATGCGTGGCCTGAAGGGAACCGTCTACCAGGGCGGCATCCGCGTCCCCTGCTTCGTCCAGTGGCCCGCAAAAGTAAAGCCGGGCCTGAGGATCGACCGCATCGCCGCCCACATCGATCTCTTCCCCACCATCCTCGCCGCCTGTGGAGTGAAAGCTCCCAAGGTCGCCCTCGACGGCCGCAGTCTTCTCCCGCTCCTCAGCGGAGCGTCCCCCGCGTGGCCCGACCGAACGCTGCACACGCAGTGGCACCGCGGCGACGAACCCCAACTCTTCCGCGACCACGCCGCCCGCACCCAACGATGGAAGCTGGTCAAGGGTAAGGAACTCTACGACCTTGATGCCGACGCCGCCGAAGCCAACGATGTCGCCGCCCAACAGCCCGAAGTCGTCGCCCGCCTCCGTCGCGAAACGGAAGAATGGTTCCGCAGCGTTTCCGCGTCCCGCGGCGGCTTTGCCCCGCCCCGCATCTTCATCGGCGCCCCGCAAGAAAACCCCGTGCTCCTCACCAGGCAGGATTGGCGCGGCCCCCGCGCGAGTTGGGACGCCGAAGGAATCGGCTACTGGGAAGTTGATGTCCGGCGCTCGGGCACCTACGACATCGAATTGAAATTCGCCGCGGCAACCGCTGCGGGGCAAGCCGTCTGCAAGCTCGGTACCACCGAGAAAACGGTCTCCTTCCCCGCTGGCGCCACCAGTGCCATGCTTGCCGGCGTCAATCTCCGCCCCGGCCCCGGCCGCCTGGAACTGGTCCTGCGCATCGACGGGAAAGAGCGGGGTGTCCAGTACGTCGAGATAAAGAAGCTAACCTAGAAGTCCTAACCAAATGCTCTCTCTGAACCTCGAAGGCAAAGTAGTCATTGTAACGGGGGCCAGCGGCGCACTCGGCGTGGCGGTCACCAAAGCGTTTCTCGAAGCCGGCGCCCGGGTCGTCGGAGTCGACCGGCTCCCTCGCTCGAAAAGTCCGGACCATCCCGCCCTCACCCACGTCGCTGTGGCGCTCGAAGATTTCCCCGCCGTCGACCAATTGGTGAAAGACGTCATGCTCATTCGCGGTCGCATCGATGCGGTCGTGCATCTGATCGGCGGCTTCGCCGGCGGGCTGCGCCTCGAAGAAACCGGCGACGACGTCTGGGACAAAATGTTCGCCGTCAACCTCCGCCCCGCCATCCACTTGGCCCGCGCCGTCATCCCCGTCATGCGCACCGCCAAGCGAGGCGCCTTCCTCGCCATCGGCAGCCCTGCCGCCCTCGACCCGGCCCCCAACGTCGGGGCTTACGCCGCCGCCAAGGCCGGCCTCATCTCCCTCGTCAAAACCATCGCTGTCGAAAATCGAGACCGTCAAATTCGCGCCAATATCATCGCCCCCGGCACCCTCGATACCCACGCCAACCGCGCCGCCGACCCCGACTTCGACTCCACGCGCTGGGTCCAACTTCCCAGCCTCGCCAGCCTCCTCGTCTGGCTCGTCAGTGACGCCGGTTCGGAAGTCACCGGTGCCGTGCTTCCCCTACCCGGAAGAGAATAAACTCGTCTTCTATGCGATTCCTGCTGTTGCTAGCTGCCGTACCGCTGCTCGCCGCCGAGCTACGCGTCATGACGTTCAACGTCCGCTACCCTAACCCATCGGATGGACCCGACATTTGGGAGAATCGGCGCGAACTCCTCGTCGAAACCATCCGCGAATCCGCCCCCGATGTCCTGGGAACCCAGGAGCTCTTCTACCTCCAAGGGCAGTACATCGCCGAAAAACTCCCTGAGTATGCCTGGTTCGGACTCAGCCGCCGCGGCAACAAAGAGGACGAACACATGGGCGTCTTCTACAAAAAGTCTCGCCTCCGCGTCGAAGACTCCGGCAACTTCTGGCTCTCGGCAACGCCTCATGTCCCCGGCTCCACGTCCTGGAACATGTCTTTGCCCCGCATGGTCACCTGGGCCGTCTTCACCGATCTGCAAACCCAACGTCGCTTCACCTACTACAACACCCACTTCGCCCATCGAGGCCAGCAGGACGAACCCGCCCGCATCGAATCCGCCAAGCTGATCGCCGCACGGATCGGCCTTGCGGCCCCGTTCATCCTAACCGGCGACTTCAACGCCCCGCCCACCAGCGAAGCCTATCGAATTCTTACCGCTGCCCTCACTGACGCAAAGTCCGCTGCCGCTGCCATCAGCGGCCCGGAATGCACCTTCCACGGCTTCAAAGGCACCGTCGGGCCCGCCCGCATCGACTGGATCCTGTTTCGCGCCCCCCAATGGAAAGTGAAGCGGGTCGCCGCCCTCACGAAGAATAGCGCCGGCCGCTATCCCAGCGATCACCTCCCCGTCCTCGCCATCTTTGACACCGGCAGCGAACCCGAGTTCGACCTGCTCCTCAAAGGCGGCACCGTCATCGACCCTAAAAACCAGCTCAACGCCATCCGCGACGTCGCCATCACCGGCAAAACTATCGCCGCCGTCGCCCAGAATATCCCCCGCGAAAAGGCCAAGCGCGTCGTCGACGTTAGCGGCCTCTACGTCGTGCCGGGCCTGATCGACATGCACACTCATGTCTACACCGGCTCCAACGGCCCCGTGCTCGCCGGCGGTGACAGCTCCGTGCCCGCTGATATGCATAGCTTCCGCGCCGGCGTCACCACCGTTGTCGACGCCGGCAGCTCTGGTTGGAAAAACTTTCCCGACTTTCGCGATCGCCTCATCCGCACGGCGGGCACTCGGATCCTGGCGTTCCTGAATATCGCCGGCGGCGGCATGGGCCCCGCCAACGAACAGAACGAGCAGGACTACGACCCTGTTGCCACCGCCGAAATGGTCGCCGCGAATCGCGACCTGATCGTCGGTATCAAAACCGCGCACTGGGCCGCCCCGGATTGGACCGCTGTCGATCGCGGCGTCAAAGCCGCGGACCTCGCTAAAGTCCCTCTCATGGTCGATTTCGGAATCATCCACATCGAGCGCCCGCATCGCGATCTCTTCCTCGACAAGCTTCGGCCCGGCGATATCTACACCCATATGTACCGCCCCTTCGATCCCATGCTCGATGCCGATGGAAAGCTGCGCCCCTACTACCGTAATGCGCGAGACCGCGGCATCCTCTTCGACGTCGGCCATGGTTCCGGTTCTTTACTCTTCAAATGGGCCGTCCCCGCCATGCGCCAAGGCTTTGCACCGGACACGATCTCCACCGATCTCCACATCAGCAGCGCCAACGGCGGCATGAAAACCATGCTGGGTACGATGTCGAAATTTCTGAACCTCAACATGCCCCTCGCCGACGTCATCCGCGCCTCCACCTGGGCCCCTGCCCAGGCCATCCACCGTCCCGCCCTCGGCCACCTCACCGTAGGCAGCGAGGCCGACGTCGCCGTGCTCCGCCTCGAGAAAGGCCAGTTCGGCTTCCTCGATGTCGGCGGTTCCAAAATCGTCGGCACCCAGCAACTGGGCTGCGAGCTCACTCTCCGCGCCGGGAAAGTCGCGTGGGATCAGAACGGCATCGCCGCTGATCCCTGGGAGAAACAAACCGCCGAGACTTTCGAATATAAGCCCGGCCTGTCGCTCACCATGATGGGTCGCAGCGCCGTCCCCCGTCCTGCCGTGCTCTGGATTCACGGCGGCGGCTGGACCGGCGGTCGGCCGGAAATGTTCCTTCCCGCAGTCGAATACACCGCGTCCCAAGGTGGTGCCGTCGGCTTTACGCTGCAATATCGCCTCGGCTCGGTCGGGCCTGCCGTCGAAGACGTCGAAGCCGCCCTCGTCTGGATTCGACGCCACGCCAAGGAACTAGGTGTCGACCCGCAACGCATCGTAGCTGCTGGCGATAGCGCCGGGGGCCACCTGGCCCTCGCCCTCGGCACCGTTACCGCCGAGCGAGCGAACGCGATCGTCGCCTTTAACCCGATCCCCGACCTCACCGGTAAATGGGCCGGCCGGACGAGTTCTGCAGCCGAGGCCCGACGCCTCTCCCCGCTCTTTCACATCGACCCTCAGACCCCGCCCGTCCTCATCCTCCACGGCCAGAAAGATACGGTGGTGCCCTACCAGGAGGCCGAGCGATTCCGCGCCGCCCACCCTAAGACGAAGCTGATCCTCTATCCCGAATCCCAGCACGCCTTCGTCG
>JBKJLJ010000094.1:0-7699 GCA_046597015.1 Bryobacteraceae bacterium | reverse complement strand
CGCCTTTTTCGCCACCTGGTTGCCTCGTCTCTTCTGGGGACTCTGGACCGATGAAGCCAGCACCTTCTGGATGGCCTGCGAAGGCTGGAAGGAAGCGCTCGTGCGAGTCGCCGCCAGCCCCGGGCAATCGAACCTCTACGGATTCGTCGAATCGTTCTTTACCTGGAAGGGTCCGTGGCAGGAACCGCTCATGCGAGCGCCCTCCGTTATCGCCATGGGAATCGCCGGCTGGTACCTCAAACGCAGTAGCGAAACCCTCGTCCATCCCGATGCCGGTTGGCCGGCGCTCGTCCTCTTCTTCTGCGCTCCGGATATCGTAACCTTTGGCACCTCCGCCCGGCCCTACGCCATGGCTATGGCCGCCGCGATGGCCTCCTTCTGGTACCTGCTCGAATGGTTGGCCACGGGCAAGCGGCTGACCATCCTGCTGTATCTGCTAGCCTCCGTGTTCACCCTCCATCTCCACTACTTCTTCGGGTTCATCTTCGTCGTCCAAGCCATCTATCTCGTCGCCCGCAAAATGTCCGGCCGTCCGGTGGGCCTCGCCCTTCCCGTCTCCGCCGTCATATTGCTCCCCGCCAGCTTGGTACCCATGCTCCGCCATTTACTGATGACCGCAAAGGAAGCCAGCACCTTCGCTTTTCCCGAGCCACCCACCTTCCTCCAGCTACTCCAAATGTGTTTCCACCCAGCCTTACTCCTGACGATGGGGTTGGGGCTAGTTCTCGTCGCGCTGCAGAAGCAGAAGACCCGCTGGAAGCCCGCCCACTTATCCGCGGACTCGATTACCCTGCTCAGCGCCTGGCTCCTCTTGGGGCCGATTGTGTTCTTTCTGGCCGCCCGCTTAACCCCGCATGCCTTATTCGCCACCCGGTTCCAACTCTGGGCGGGGCCAGCCTTCCTGCTGCTCGCGGCCTGGGTGATCGCTGGACTCTCCATCGAGTCCCAGAAACTCATGATGATTGCCTTCTTCGCCGGCACGGTCTTACACCCGGGCAATATGATGCAAAGTTGGCGCGACTCCCCGGCCAGTTGGCGAGAGCCGCTCCAGGTCGTCCGCGATCGGTCCATCCACGACGCACCGCGGGTATTCGTCGCCAGTGGACTGGTCGAGTCCGGACCCGTTCTCTGGCAAAACATGTCTCCCGCCACCCACCGCCTGTTCGCGCCGCTCACAGCTTATCCCCTGCGCAATCCCACCCTCCCGCTGCCCTATCAGTTCAGCGATGACGTAAAGGCTTTCGTCCGCGCCACCCCGAAAGACCGCCAATGTTTCTTACTCGCCGCCGCGGATTCGGAACTCGGTCCCTGGATGAAGTCATACATGGAAAAGGAAGGCTTCCGCGCCTCCGTCGTGCCCGTGAACGACTACGTCGTCATGCACTTTCAGCGGGAATCCATTGCCGCGGAGCGTCGATAACCAAGCCAATGCCCGCGTCACGTCAAGATTTCTGGATCAAGCTGACGGCGGCCACCCTCATCGGGGCCGTGGTCTTCGCCGTCATGCCGCTCGACCGGTTCGCCAAAGCGCAGAACGATTTCGTCCACTGGTACGTCGGCGGACTCCTCTATGGCACGCCGGACATCCACCTCCAGGCACCCAACCACGCCAAACAGGCCGAGCTCCTCGGCTCCACCCTCGATCACTCCTACTTCATCCGCCCCACCTTCTATGGCTTCTTCCTCAAGCCGCTCACTTGGCTCCCCTACCTAACTAGCTACTACCTCTACCAGGCTTACAGCTTGGCTGCCCTGCTCTTCTTCCTCTTCGTGTTCGCCAAACGATGGCCGGATATCTGGGTCTACGCCGCTATGTCGATCCCTGCCATTTCCCACATGGTTAACGGGCAGGACGTCACGTCCTTGCTCCTGTTCTGCACCCTATCCCTGCTCCTCTCTCGCCGCCAGCGGGACTTCGCCGCCGGCCTGGTCTTTGCGCTCTGCGCCATCAAATTTCATCTCTTTATCTTTGTGCCTTTGGCCATCCTCGCCCATCGCCGCTGGCGCCTTTTCGCCGGTGCGGCGACCGGCGAAGTCGTCCTTTTCCTCATTGGGATGGCGGGCGGCGGTTGGCCTGTTTTCCTGTCGCTCATCGCGCTCCTCCGGCGCCCGGAAAACCACCCCTATCCCGAACTGATGCCCAATCTTCGCGGGATGGTCTACGCCCTCACCGGCGGGCCCCATACCCCTCTCCTCATAGCGATATGCTTGCTCGTCGGAACTGCCGCGGTCTATCTGATCTGGAACGCCACCAGCTACGAAAAGAGCTTCGCCTACGCTTTAATGGCCGGACTCGTCATCAATTTCCACGCCTACATCCAGGACCCGATGCTCCTGTTACTCTGCTGCGCGCTCCTGTTCAACGGCGAAGAGTCCCTCGCCTTCCGCTCCGTCATGCAGCTTCTGCTGTTCCCCGTCGTCTATCTCCTCCTGCTCTGGCAACCACCCTTCAGCGGCCTCTACGGCCTCCTCATCATCGCCGCCTTCGCCGTCGCCGTGCGCGACCAACTCCAGCCTCTCGCCGTCAAGCGCCGGGAACCACCGCCCGCCCAAGCCCTTCCAACCTGACCCGTCCCACCCCCGTTTTCGCTTACCCTAATCCAATGCGCTGTCTCGCCCCTTTCTTGCTCCTCCCCGCCTTCCTGCTCGCTCAAACGGACCCTCCCAAACCCGAGCCCACTAAAACTCTTCCCCTCAAACCGAACCGGAAACTCAACTTCCAAACCGACGAAGCCACCTGGCTCGCCCTCGACGTCTCGCCCCTCGATAAGTCCATCGTCTTCGAACTCCTCGGCGATCTCTACGCCCTCCCCTTCTCCGGTGGCGAAGCCAAACTCCTCATCGACGGCATGGGTATGGAAACCCAACCCGCCTTCTCGCCCGACGGAAAAACGCTCGCCTTCCTCTCGGATCGCGACGGTGCCGAAAACCTTTGGATCGCCGACGCCAACGGCTCCAACCTCAAGCAACTCACTAAAGACACGACAGCCACCTTCGTCTCCCCCGCGTGGTCTCCAGACGGCCAATTCCTTGCCGTCTCCCGGATCACCCCCGCGTCTCGCACCGCTGAGATTTGGATGTATCACCGCGATGGCGGTACCGGCGTCCAGGTCACCAAAGCCGCTGAACGCGAAGGCGCGCCGAACCCCGATCGCCTCTCTTCCCTCGGTGCCCGCTTCTCCCCGGACGGCAAGTTCCTCTACTACAGCCGCCGCAAGGGCCTCTTCTCCTATAACGTCACCCTTCCCCTGTGGCAACTCATTCGCCGCGATCGGGTCACCGGCGAGGAGGACGTGATCACCGAAGCCCCGACCGGCGCCCTTCGTCCCGTCATCTCGCCGGACGGCTCAAACCTCGTCTTCGCGACGCGCTACGAAACCGAAACCGCCCTCCGCCTCCGCAACCTCAAAACAGGCGCCGAGCGCTGGCTGAAATACCCCATCCAACACGACGACCAGGAATCGGTCGCCTCCCGCGATCTCTATCCCAACTACACCTTCACCCCCGACGGTAAGGAACTTGTTCTAACCTTCAACGGCAAAATCCAACGCCTCAGCGTCCTCACCGGCGAACACCAAACCATCCCCTTCTCCGCCCAAGTCTCGCAGGACGTCGGCCCGCTCCTCGACGTCCAAAAACGAATCGAGCAAGGCCCGATTAAAGCCCGGCTCATCCAAAGCCCCCAGCCCTCGCCGGATGCGAAAAGCATCACCTTCTCAGCCCTCGGCGCCCTTTACTCGACCGAACTCGGCGGCACCCCCAAACGTCTCACGAGCGCCGAAAAGGTCTTCGCCCCCGCGTACTCCCCTGATGGCCAGTGGATCGCCTACACGAACTGGAACAACACGGGCGGCCACATTTGGAAGATCCGCGCCAACGGACAAGGCACCCCGCAGCAGCTCACCTCGACACCCTCCTACTATCTCCAACCCGCCTGGTCTCCCGATGGCCAGCGCATCGTGGCCCTCCGCTCCTCCATCCAATCCCAAATCCAGGCCGAGTTCGCCTCTGCTCTCTACGACGTCATCTGGGTCCCCGCCGCCGGCGGCGACGCGACCCTCATCACCCCCGCGCGCGGCGCTCGGCGGCCGCACTTCGTTACCAGCGAACCCGATCGCGTCTATCTCTACTCGACGAAAGGGCTCTCCTCGATCCGCTTCGACGGCTCTGACCCTCGGCTCATCATGAAGATCAACGGCGTCCAACGCGGCATCGAACCAAGTCCCGCCCAGGACGCTCGTCTCTCTCCCGATGGCCGCCACGTCGCCGCCCTCTCGAGCCACCAAATCTATCTCTTCCCCCGGCCCGAACCCGGCAGCGCCAACCTCGCGATCGACCTCACCAAGCCGCCCGTTCCCGTCAAAAAGATCACGACCATCGGGGCCGACTCGCTCGCCTGGTCCCCCGATAGTAAATCCGTTGTCTGGTCCGCCGGACCCAGCTACTTCCGCAAAACCGTCGGTTCCGAAGCAACGCCTGAAGAGTTCCCCATTGTCATCGAAGCTCCCCGGGCTAAACCCTCCGGCTCCATCCTGCTTCGCAACGCCAAACTCATCACCATGAAAGGCACCGAGGTGCTCGAAAATTCGGACGTCCTTATCACCGATAACCGTATCGAGGCCGTCGGCAAACGTGGTTCCTTCCCCGTTCCTACGGGCGCAAAAATCCAGGACGCCACCGGCCATACCATCATGCCGGGCATCATTGATGTCCACGCCCACTGGCGCGTCCAGCGCGACGTCATCGAAGAACAATCCTGGAGCTTCCTCGCCAACCTCGCCTACGGCGTCACCGCCGGCCGCGATCCCCAAACCATGACCGCCGATATGTTCGCCTATCAGGACACGATCGACCAAGGCGGCATGCTTGGTCCGCGGGCTTTTTCCACCGGTCCCGGCGTCTTCGCGGATACCGATTTCAAGTCCTACGAAGAAACCAAAGCCGCCCTTTCCCGCTACTCGAAATACTACGGCACCCATATGCTCAAGTCCTACATGGTGGGCAACCGCAAGCAGCGCCAGTGGGTCGTGCAAGCTTCGAAGGAACTCGGCATCATGCCCACCACCGAAGGCGGCCTCGACCTCAAGCTCAACATCACCCACGCCCTGGATGGCTTCAGCGGCAACGAGCATGCGCTGCCCATCCTGCCCCTTTACAAGGACGTCGTCGAGCTCGTCTCGAAAACCGGGATCACTTATACGCCCACCCTGCTCGTCGCCTACGGTGGCCCGTGGGCCGAAAACTACTTCTACGAAACCACCGATGTCTACGGCGATTCCAAGCTGAAACGCTTCATTCCCCAGAACGTGCTGTACCTGAAAGCCAGCCGTCGTAACTCCTGGTTCAGCGAGGAAGAACACGTCTTCAAACGCCTCGCAGCGTCAGCCAAAAAAGTCGTCGACGCCGGCGGCCGGGTCACCATCGGCGGCCACGGTCAACTGCAAGGCATCCAATGCCACTGGGAGATGTGGGCCCTGCAGAGCGGCGGCATGACCAACTGGGAAGTTCTGCGTGCCGCCACCATCCACGGCGCCGAAGCGCTCGGCTACGCGCAGGATATCGGCTCGCTCGAGGTCGGCAAGCTCGCCGACCTCCTCATCCTGCGCAAGGACCCCCTCGCCAATATCCGCAACACCAACTCGATTCATTACGTGATGAAGAACGGCGAAATGTTCGACGCCGATTCGATGGACCAAGTCTGGCCCGCCGCTAAGAAACTCGGCAACCAATGGTGGTGGAACCAACAGCCTAATCCCTAAAGCCTTAGGGGCGGCGGGGATTTTGAAGCGAGTGCATCTCGCCCAGGTCCGGTTCGCTCCCCGTCAGCCATCCCTTCACCAGTTCGTAGATCACCACCGGTTTGGGCTTGTTCACCTCAAGGAATTCGGCCGCGTGGATTGTCACGCCGATCAGCACCATCCTGGGATCGTCCGGCGTTCCATGCCTGGGGTCGCCTTCGTCGGGGAACCACATCTTCCAATCCGAGGCATACAGTTCTGCGATTGTCTTTCGATCCTGTGAGATCACGGCCGTCCCAGACACCGAAATCCATTCCATACTACTCGGTTTGAAGTAAGCAAGATTCAAATGCGGGTCCTGCGCCAGGTCGTCTAGCTTCGCCGTCCCCTCCGTTGTAACGAACCAAAGGTCCGCACCCGCCGCCTGCTTTTGATTTGCCATCGCCCGTGACCGCAGATGCCCATCGGGCCGTCGTGTCGTCAGCATGCCAGTTTCGATCTCTTCGATCAGCTTGTAAAACTTCTCCAATTCACTCTTCATATTCTTAGTGATGAGCAAACCGGTCGAACTGTTCAGCGATACTTCTCCCAGTTCACGCTTCCCTGCGGATCAAACTCCTGACTCAGCGTCGAGATCACATCAAAGTCGTCCTGGCTGGAGTCATTGAGTAAGTCCCCCGTCCGCGACTCCAGCGCACCGTGCTCCGCCGTCGGCATCTGCGCCTTCAAATCCTTCAAATACTCATCCACCTTCGACCGATCATTCGGATTCTGTGATTCCATGGCTAAAAGGTATCATGACGCACCCTCCTGGTCTGCTACCCTCGATCAATATGCTTCGCGTCGTCCTTCTCAGCCTTCTCACTCTCTCGCTCCTGGCTCAGCCAAAACCCCTGGACTGGGCGCAAATCGACCAGGAAACCCTCAAGCACTTCTCGGCTCTGGTCCAGATTAACTCCGCCGATCCGGGCGGCAGCGAAAAGCCCGTCGTCGACTATCTCAAGGCCGTCCTTGACCGCGAAGGCATCGAATCGAAAGTCTTCACCCGCACCAATCTCGCCGACCCCAACATCATCCGGCCCAACATCATCGCCCGCCTTAAGGGCTCAGGAAAGAAGAAGCCGCTCCTGATCATCGGCCATACTGACACCGTCAACATCGACGCCAAGAAATGGACCCACGGACCGTTCTCCGCCCACCGCGAAGGCGGCTACATCTACGGCCGCGGCACGGTCGACGACAAAGATAATCTCACGGCCGCGCTGATGTCCATCGTCCTCATCAAGCGCCAGGGCATCCCGCTGGATCGCGACGTCATCTTCCTCGCCGAAGCCGGCGAAGAGGGCGCCACTTCGGTCGGCATCGCTTTCCTGGTCAACGAGCACTACGCCGACATCGACGCCGAGGTCTGCCTCGCCGAAAGCGGCTCCGCCATCCGCCAAAACGGCAAGCTCAAGTACGTGCAGATTCAAACCACCGAAAAGATACCTCGTGGGGTCCGTCTGGTCGCCTCCGGTGTCGCGGGCCACGGCTCCGTCCCGCTCCGCTCGAATCCCGTCTCCCACATCGCGCGCGCTGTAGCCAAGGTCTCGGACTGGCAGCCGCCGATGCGCTTGAACGATACGACCCGCGCCTACTTCGAACGCCTCGGGGCCGTCTCGACGCCCGAAGAGAAAGACCGCTACAACAACCTGCTCAACCCCGACAAAACCGACGCTATCCAAGAGTATTTCGCCATCAACGAACCGCGCCACAATTCGATGCTCCGGACGTCCGTTTCGCCGAACATCATCCAGGCCGGCTACCGTTCCAACGTCATTCCGTCCGACGCCTCGGCCACCCTGGACATCCGCGCCCTACCCGATGAAGACATGACGAAGTTCTACGACACGCTCAAAAGCGTCATCAACGATCCCGCCGTCAAGATCATTCCGACCTCTGGCTCCGCACGTCCCGGCGCC
>JBKJLJ010000820.1:0-2547 GCA_046597015.1 Bryobacteraceae bacterium | reverse complement strand
GGTCTTCGACCAGCGGCCGGCGTCCATACTTACTCTGCTTGCTGATGCGCTGCTCCATCAGAAAGGCCGGCCAGCCGCGCTCGGCCGACAAGCCATGAATCACCGTCATTCTGCCCGGGGCGGCGGGTGCGGCAAAGCTCAAAGGCCGAGTGGGGGCAAAGCTCGACCTTGCTTCGAGCGCCTTCGAAAACTGTTGGCCAAGCGCGCGTTGGGCGGGGTCGGCCGTGGGCTGGCCTTCCAGGTACTCACTCGTTTCGGTGTTGTGGAGCGAGAAGAAGAGCGCGGCCGGGCCGCTGGCTAGCATCACCTTGCGCTGGGCGGTGATCTCCGGCATTTTCGCGACGCCGTTGACGTCCCAGTTCCGGTTCAGGTCGAAGCCGTACTTATTGAAGCGGACACCCCCGCGCGCGACGCCGTCCGGGTCGGCCATCGGCAGGATCTTCCAGGTATAGCCCCGCTGCAAGGCCGCATTCCGCGCTAACTCCCGGATGGCCCCTTCACCGGTCCAGGAGCTGCCGGTCTCCCAACTATGCTGGCGAAACATGAGCCAGATCGTTTTCGGGCCGGTGCCGATCGTCCAGAGCCACAGCGGGCGGCCATCGACGCTGCGGCCGATCTCCTCGCGGCGAAAGGACTTTCGCACGTCGTTCCAGAGGCGATCGAGATGGTGATTGGTGTAGGGCGGGGTATGGGCGACCCAGAATCGGCCACCGCGGGGCGTGATCCGCAGCCGCATGCGCGGCTCGGTCGGGTCATATTGAAAGTCGTCGACGTGGCGCCACGTCTGGCCGTCGTCGCTCCAAACGGCCGGCGTTTCGGCGTTGACGGCGCCGCGGTTGGCTTGATAGTTATACTCCCCGGGCAAATCGACCAGATCGATCGTGATCGGTTTACCGGGCCGGACGCCTTTGACTTGGAAGAAATACCAGTTCGCCTGGCGATTGCGGCCGTCCTGATCCTTTTCGCCTTGAGCGCCAACGCGGACGTGATCTGGGGCGACCACCTCCAGGCGTCCGGCGCTGCCGCCTTCGAAAGCCCAGGTAACAGAAATGAAGAACGCTAGTGCGGTTGTGAGCATCTGAATGCTCCTATGCTAGTGGATTTTCCTCTGCTCGAGACCGGGAAGCATTACCGGGTCCTGCGAGGGTTTCAAGATGACGACGGCCAACACTTGATCGCGGGCATGGAACCGCTAATTCTCGGGCTGGAGTACAACCAGGGGGAGGAGCGTCTCGCGCTGGTCTGCCAGACGAGCGTCCACATAGCGCATCGATTTTTCTTTGCGGTGCCGATGGCGGAACTGGACGCGGCCCTCGGGCGACTGGCGGTTCATTTTGAGGCGGTGGACACCCACGTGCGCGATCCGCTGCAGGCGAGCGCCGCGGCGATTGCCGCCCTCGCGGAACAACACCGCGATGGCGATCCTTCGCTGGCGCGGTCGGCCTACCGGTTGGCGATTGCCCGGTATACGGATTTGGAACAGTCGGCACCCAATCCGGCGTCGGCGGCGGAGGCTCGGCAGTCGGCCGAGTTGCTCACTAAGCGCCTGGCGACGATTACAGTAGCCGCAATCTAGTTGCAAGTCGTTCATTTTAATGGAATATCGCCAGATCACCGATTCCCATTCAACCGTTCAGATCACCGTTTGGCTCCCCAAATCCCCATTCGATAACCTCTTGTTGGGATTTCGCCCAACCGACGTTAACCTGGATCATCGGTAGTACTATTCTCCATTGAGGATTTTCTCCCCCTATGCACAAGCCCATTAAGTATGTTGAGAAGGCCGTCGCGGTCACCGCGAACGTCGCTTGGCAGGTGTTTGAACGCCTGAACCAGATCAGCCAGAATCCTTCGTTCACCCCTAAGTGGTCGGACAAGCCCTTGCTGAAGAGCTGGGAGAAGTCCAAGCCGCCGCTGGGCTGGCCGCGGAAGACCGATTCCTTGTGTCCCAAGTGCGTACCCGAACTTCGCAAAGACGTGATGGACGGCAAGAAAGAGCTGTCGGTTTTGTTGAACGAGAAGATTGGCGAAATCAAGGCCGACATTATTGAGCGCGACGGCAAGATCCTGATGGTTAAGGAATGCCCGCTGCACGGTAAGTTCGAAGACTTGATGTCGATCGACCCCGCCTTTTCGCAGCATCTCGAAGACGTCTTCCCCGGTCGCGACATCCGCGCTCACAACGACGAAAAGCTACACAACCACGGCTCCTCGACGGTCACCCATGGTCGCGGCTCCGTGCTGACGATCGACCTGACGAACCGTTGCAACATGATGTGCGACCCCTGCTTCATGGATGCCAACCAAGTTGGCTTCGTCCACGAACTCGGCTGGGAAGACATCAAGACGATGCTCGACAACGCGATTACTATCAAGCCGCGTCGGCAAATGTCCGTTCAGTTCTCCGGCGGCGAGCCCACGCTCTCCCCGTTCTTCCTTGACGCCGTCAGCTACGCCCGCAAGGTCGGTTATAACTCCGTCCAGGCCGCCACCAACGGTATCGAGTTCGCCAAAAGCACCGAGTTCTGCGCCCAGGCCGCCAAGGCC
>JBKJLJ010000248.1:0-2920 GCA_046597015.1 Bryobacteraceae bacterium | reverse complement strand
GGTTGAAATGGTCGTCGAGAATGCGGTCAATGGCACCGGGGCGGAAGAGGGGGTTGGCGGGCCGGAGGGTGTCTTCGACGAGGGGTCGGAGGACGGTGCGGAACCAGTCGTGGGCGGGGATGTCGAAGCCTTCCTTTTTGCGGTCGAGGACGGAGTCGGGGATTTTGCCGCGCATGAGCTGGCGGAGGAGGTATTTGAGTTGGCTGCCGTTGACTTTGAGGGAGCGGGGGAGGCGGGCGGCGAATTCGACGATGCGGTGGTCCAGGAAGGGGGGGCGGACTTCGAGGGAGTGGGCCATGGACATGCGGTCGCACTTGTAGAGGATGTCGTCGGGAAGGTACCAGTGTAGTTCGAGCTCCATGAAGTCGGAGTAGGGGGGCGGGGCGTGGAGGGGGGCGAAGCGGCCGTCGGCGAGGAGGGCTTGGCGTTCGGTGGCGGTGAAGGTGCCGTTCCAGAAGAGATGGGCGGAGAGGGGGTCTTCGAGGGAGCCTTTGAGGAAGCGTTTGACCTTGTATTCGAAGCTGATCTTTTCGTCGGAGACGGGGAGGAGGGCGTTGGCTAGAGAGAGGGCGAGGCCTTTGCCGGGGAAGGGGCGGAGTTGGCGGGCGTAGTCGTCGGCGAGGTAGGTGTAGTAGCCGCCGAAGAGTTCGTCCGCACCTTCGCCGGAGAGGGCGACGGTGACGTGTTGGCGGGTCATGCGGGAGAGATACCAGACGGGGAGGGCACCGGCGTCGGCGGAGGGTTCGTCGGAGAAGTAGGCGAACTGGTTGACGGCGTCGGCGAGGTCGGCGGAGGGGTTGCAGTCGAACTCGTGGTGGTCCGTTCCGTATTTGGCGGCGACCTCGCGGAACCAGGGGCTTTCGTCGAAGCTGCGCCCCGAGAAGGAGACGGAGAAGGTTTTGAGGCGGCCGGAGGCGACCTCGGAGGCGTAGTGGAGGACGGTGGTGGAGTCGACTCCGCCGGAGGCCCAGATGCCGAGGGGGACGTCGGCGATGAGGT
Source organism: Bryobacteraceae bacterium (assembly GCA_046597015.1). GTDB lineage: Bacteria > Acidobacteriota > Terriglobia > Bryobacterales > Bryobacteraceae. The sequence continues at coordinate 1,921 of JBKJLJ010000248.1, read as the reverse complement.
GTTCGCGGACGGAGTCTCGGAGCAGGGTGTCGAGTTGGACTTTGGCGGTTTCGAGGGTGAGTTGCGGGTCGGGGTTGAAGCGGAGCTGCCAGTAGGGTTTGGTAGTTTCGCGGCCGTTTTGCCATTCGAGGAGGTGGCCAGGGGCGAGCTTCTCGATGCCTTCGATGAGGGTGAAGGGTTGGGGGACGTAGTTGCACTGGAGGAAGGCGTTGAGGCCGGGGCGGGAGATGCGGCGGGGGATTTCGGGGTGGGCGAGGATGGCTTTGAGTTCGGAGCCGAAGTAGAGTTCGCCTTGGTGGCGGCAGAGGTAGAGGGGTTTGATGCCCATGCGGTCGCGGGCGAGGAGGAGGCGATGGCGGGAGGCGGTGTAGAGGGCGACGCCGAACATGCCGCGGAGGCGGGCGAAGACGCCGGTGTCCCAGGCGAGGAAGCCCTGGAGGACGACTTCGGTGTCGGAGTGGGTATGGAAGTGATGGCCTAGGGCGGCGAGTTCGGCGCGGAGTTCGCGGTAGTTATAGATTTCGCCGTTGAAGACGATGACGGTGTCGCGGTCGGCGGAGTAGATGGGCTGTTCGCCGCCGGCGAGATCGATAATGCGGAGGCGGACGGCGCCGAGGGAGACGTCGGGAGCTACGTGGACGCCCCACTGGTCGGGGCCGCGATGGTGGAGGGACTGGGTGGCCGCTTCAATTCTGCCGGGGGAGGCGGGACGGCTGCGATGGGTGAAGCCGGCTATTCCGCACATAGGTTGGTCAAACCTTTATTTTAATGCAGTGGGCGGCTATTCGATACGGATGCCGAGGAGGAGGGCGAAGACCATGGCTTGGGCGGGGTCGACGGTGGCACCGCGGAGGCCTTCGGGGAAGACGTTGAGGCCGTCGACGTTGGAGCCGCGGAGGTCAGCGTTGGCTAGTTTGACGCGATTCATTTCGGCGTTGTGGAGGTTGCAGCGGCGGAAGATGGTGCCGGTGAGGTCGGTGCCCTGGAAGTCGGCTTCTTCGAGGTTGCAGGAGTCGAATTCGGCGGACTGGAAGCGGGAAAGGCGGAACTGGGCGTAGCGGAGGTCGCTTTCGGCGAAGAGGAGTTGTTGGCAGTCGGCTTGGCCGGCGGAGAGGCCGGTGAGACGGCAGTGGTGGAACTCGACGCGGGTGAGGTTGAGGCCTCGGGTGGAGAGGTTGGCGAGGTCGCAGTTGGAGAGGCGGACGTCTTTGAGGGTGATCGAGCCGAACTTCGTTTGGCAGAGGTTGAGGCGGGTGAGTTCGGCACCTTCGAGGTGGAGGGTGCCGTGGGTGGCGCCGCTGAGGTCGAAGGATTCGAGCCGGAGACCGGTGAGGTTGAGATCGTGCGGGGCGAAGAGCGGGGCGGGGTCGATTGGTACGGGGAGGTCTGCGGCTATTTCAGGCGTTCGACGGGCGAAGACGAACTTTTTTGGAGGCACACTTCGAGTGTGCCGGATGGTGGTTGGGCTGTCAAAGAGCGGATGTTGCTGGTTCGCAGGCGATAGGAACGCTCGGCCAAGGCTGCCAGGATTTCATTTTTCGATTCGAAGCCAACCGGGGGGGAGGGGTGCGTTTTCGGATGCTGCTTTCGCCGGTGGCCGTGGCTTCCGTGGAGGCACACTTCGGGTGTGCCGGTTAGCGGTTGGACTGTCAAAGAGCGGGTATTGCCGGTTCGGAGGCGGCCGAGTCTAGTTGCGAGACGGCTTTTTCAGCAGCGCGGGACGTAGGAAAGCTCGACCAAGGCTTCGAGAATTTCATTTTTCGATTCGAAGCCAATTGGGGGGAGGGTTGCGTTTTCGGGGGTTGCCTCGCCGGCGGCCAGGGCTTTTTCTGGCAGTGGCCGGGGTTGGCTGGCTTGGGTTTGTTGGAGTAACTTGACGGCTCGGAGATAGGTCCGTTCGTGAGCCGTGACATAGCGGGCG
>JBKJLJ010000199.1:0-6559 GCA_046597015.1 Bryobacteraceae bacterium | reverse complement strand
TATCGCTGTCCCACCTGCCTTGCCCGGCCGTCAGCACGTCGTATCGTTATGTCCGGCGCCTGCCGCCCGTCCATGCGCTGCTGCTGACGGCGGAGAGTTGTCAGTTGCTTACCTACGCGAAGATCGATAGTAATGTCCCCTTTGCCCGCGGCTCGGCGGAGGATCATCAGCTACTTTTCGAGTCGAGTTTTCGGCAGGCCGTTGCATCGCGGATCCGTTCGGTATCGCATCCAGCCACCACCCTCAGTGGAGGCTTCAACTCCACAGCCTTGACCGCTACAGCCGCTCGGCTGCTCTATTCTTCGGGCGAGAATCTCGCTGCCTTCACCGTGGCCCCGAGCCTGACGCCCCGCCTCAGCAGTCTGGCCAAGTGGCATGCCAACCTCAACGTCCGTCTCGTCTCGGCCTCTTCGCAGTGTCCCGTATTGGCGTGGCACTCGGCGGTCGTCATCACCGGCTCGCCCGATTGCCATAGCCATCCTCCGTGGCAGTTTCCATTGCTGGCCGAAGCGCAGGCTCTGGGGCACTCCGCCTTGCTGATCGGCCAGGGAGGCGGCGCCACGCTGTCCTGGAGTGGACGGCCGCCCTGGTGGAGGCGTTTCTGGCGCCCTTCCCCCGGCGCGAGCGAGGCGATTTCGCTGCTGCGTCCAAGCTTCGTGCAGGAACATGGCTTTGCGGAACTGCTTCACCATGCGCAACGTCGTCTGGAGGCCAACCCCCATCCCCGGCTGGCTCTGCTCAACCGGAACGATCCGTTTCATTGGTCCGCGCTTGCGGGTGCCCACGGCATGCAGGTCCTCGACCCCACCTTGGACGCGGCTTTCATTCGTACCTGCTTATCCCTTCCGCCGAAACTTTTCCACAACCAGCGTCTCCTCCGTCGAGGGATGGAAGGGCTGATGCCGGACTCGATTCGCCTGAATCGGAATCCCGATGCGATCTCGGTGTTTCTGCCGAAGTTGGCCAATACCCAAGCCGCGATGGAAAGCTTCGCGAACCAAGCCGCGATCACCGAACTGCTCGACCTGCCCCGGCTGCGGCAGACGCTGCAGCGGCTGATCGAATCGCCTTCGCAGCGCGGTTACCGGATGGTGGCCAGCGCATTCTCGCACGCTTTTTTCATTCGGGCCGCGGCCGAGCCCCGCAATACCCTAGTCAACCGCTCGGCCGCCTAACTCCATTATCCTAAGTTGACATGGCTATTTACTCCGACCTCGGCGTGCCCGCAATCATCAACGCGAAGGGCCCCTCAACCCGCGTCTCCGGTGGGTTCCTGGCTCCCGAAGTAATCGCCGCGATGGCCGAGGCGGCAACCCAGTGCGTAGACATGGCGGAACTGCAGGCCGCGGCCAGCCGCGTGATCGCGCGCATCACGGGAGCCGAGGCGGGTATTGTCACCACTGGTGCCGCGGCGGGGCTACTGCTCGGCACGGCCGCCTGCATTGCCCGGCTAAACCCGGCCCGCATGGCGCAGCTTCCAGATTTCACAGGGCCGCAGCCCGAAGTGATCGTGGTCCGCAGCCAGCGCAACGCGTACGACCACGCCGTCCGCGCGGCCGGGGTTCGCCTGGTTGAGGTTGGACTGCCGGACCGCTATGCCGGGGCGGGCGTGCGGGATGCCGAACCGTGGGAGATTGCCGCGGCGATCACCCCGGCGACGGTCGCCATCCTGTACGTCGATGCTGCCCATTCGCTGCCCTCGCTCGCCGAGGTGGTCGCGGTTGCGCACGAACACAGCCTGCCCGTACTGGTCGATTCCGCCGCCCAACTTCCTCCCGTCAGCAATCTCCAGGCCCTCCTCGCCGTGGGTGCCGACCTCGTCGTTTTCTCCGGGGGCAAGGCCATCTCCGGGCCCCAGGGCTCCGGTATTCTTTGCGGCCGCCGCGATCTGATCATGTCGGCGATTCTGCAAAATCTCGATCTCGACCTCGACTGGGAGCAGTGGAATCCGCCGTCGGGTTTGATTGACAAGCACCGTCTGCCGGGCCTGCCGACCCACGGGATCGGGCGGACGTGCAAGGTCGGCAAGGAAACGATCGTCGGCCTGCTTGTTGCGCTGGAGCGCTTCGCCGCCGATTCGGACGACGTGCGGCAGCGGCGCTGGTTGGCGACCCTGGATGAGCTTTGCGCTCTGCTTCCGGAGGTTGGGTTTTCGCTGCGGCTCGAAACGGTGCCCCGGCTCGCCCTCGCTCTGCCCCAGGCCCGTCAAGCTTGCTACCGTCTCCAGAACGGTTCCCCCGCCGTCCACGTTGACCCTTCGGAACTCCACCTCGGCAACTTGCTCATCAATCCCACTTGCCTGAGTTCCGCCGATCTGCCGGCGCTGGCCACCGCGCTCCGGGGGATCATGATAAATTCAGCGGCATGACTCGCCGCCTTGCCTCGACACTGCTGACGTCCGCAGTTCTTAGTCCTTCCGCGGTTCTCCCCATGCTTACTCTCTCTTCGCCCGAAGCTTCAGTTTCCTTCGATCTACGCGGGGGCTCGCTCGTTGATTTCCATCTCATTGGCTCGGGGGTGAATCCGTTCACTTGGGTCCAGAACGTCGAGCCGAAAGAAGAACCGTTGCGGGGTCACTTCGTTTGCCTCGACCGGTGGGGCGCGCCTTCCGAAGCGGAGATTGCGCGCGGGGTGCCTTATCACGGCGAAGCGCCGAGGGTTCTCTGGAAGGTAACGGGTCCACGCACGATGGCAGCCGAACTTCCGATGGCCAACCTCAGAATCGAACGAGACATCACGCTGACCGGTGCCACCATGACCGTGCGAGAACGGGTGACCAATCGGAACCCGACCGGGCGTGTTTACAACATGGTCCAGCACCCGACCATCGCGCCGCCGTTTCTGGACGAAGCGACGTTTATCGACGCCAACGCCGGCCTCGGATTTGCACAAGCTACTCCCAATCAAGAGCCGCAACCGTTCCCGCGAGCTCACACCGCGGACCTCCGGCGTTTAACTGCGGATCCGCTTCCGAACGTCGTCTCTTACATCATCGAGGGCCCGACGGGTTGGGTAACGGCCGCTAGCCCGACTTCGGGGCTCGTGCTGGCCTATCTCTGGAAAACGAGCGAGTATCCCTGGCTCAACCTATGGCGGGACGTGGCCAAAGGCCGGCCCGTCGCCCGCGGCCTCGAGTTTGGTTCGACCGGGCTTCATCAACCGTATCCCGAACTGGTCCGGCGCGGTCGTATGCTCGACCGTCCGTTATTCAGTTACCTCGATGCCGGAGAAACGGCCGAGCGAAGTTATACTGTCTCTCTCAGTCGTCTTCCGGCAGGAACCAAGCGAATTACGCAAGTTCAATCGGCCGGGTCGCGTCTCGATCTCAAATTTGATTAAACCTTAGCCGCCAGCTGCCGATAACGAACCCAATGCGGGCGCTTCCGTTCCGAATAGCCATCTTTGCGTTTGCCTACTCGCTTTTAGGCCAACATCTGCCGGTACAACATTTTGGCGCGGCCGAGGGTCTCCATAGTTTGGGGGCCCAAGCGCTGCTGCGTGACCGCGCCGGTTTCCTCTGGGTCGGCACGCAGAACGGCCTTTTCTATTCGAACGGGCGCAGCTTTGTCGAACACCGCAACCAAGGCCGCCCGATCGCGAGCGACTACATCAACGCTTTATTTGAAGACCGCGACGGGGTGATTTGGATCGCGACACGGAGTGGTGTTGTTCGGATGGAGAAGTTCAAAGGGGAAGCCGTGCCGCTGGTGGCCGACATCGGTGCTCCGGGGACAACCCCCTTTGCGCAGGGGATCCGCGGGGAGATTTATATTGCCACTCCGCTGGGGCTGGCCGAATGGCGGGGCCGAAACGAACCGCTTCGTTGGAAGCGCAAATCGGCACCGGTTTTCGGCGTCTTCAATGACCCGGTCCGCCAGTCGCTGTGGTGGAGCGAGGCAGGGCGGCTTTGGCAGGAGACGGCCTCCGGTGTCGTCAGTTATGGCCCTGGCGAGGGCTTGCCCGAGTCAAACTGGGAAAGTTTCGCGGTCGACCGGGACGGTGCCCTCTGGACCCGTAGTAAGTCGCTGGTCCGCCGTTTGCCCGCCCGGGGATCCCGCTTTGAAGATCCGTTTCCCGGGTCCTCGTTTGAAACGGTTCGCTATGCCCGCCTAAAGATTGACGCCGCGGGCCGAGTGCTGCTGAGCACGAAGTCGGGCCTCACGGTCTGCCAGCCGCGGCTGACCAACTCCTGCCGCTCCTTGGGCCGCAAACAAGGGATCTGGGCCGAGGTCTCCGACGTCATCGAAGCTCAGGACACCCTTTGGATGGCGGTGATTGGCGTGGGTGTACTTCGTCAAGTAGGTCGCGACGTTTGGGAGAATTTCGACGAACGGGAAGGGCTGGAATCGTCGTCAATTTGGAACTTTCAGCCCGAAGGCTCCGACCACCTTTGGGTGGCTACCGGGGGTGGACTCTATCACGGGAAGAAAGCGAACGACGGATGGCAATTCACGTTCGAACCCCGCACCGGACAAAAGGTGATCCGCAGCATGGCCCGTACGAGGGACGGGGCGCTATGGCTGGCCGAAATGCCGGCGGGACTGACTCGTTTTGACCCTCGCACGAAAGCCGTCGAACGCCAATGGAAGGGCCTCCCTTTAACCCGGATCAAATCCGTCTTCGTAGACAAGCAGGACCGCGTCTGGGCGGCCGCGGGCCCCTCGGGCTTATTCGAAGTGGATCGCCAGAACCGCGAGTTTCGACCCATCCCGTTACCCGGACCTTCCGCCGAACTCAACCTGATTCGGGAAGACAGCCGGGGCAATATCTGGGTAAGCGGGGTGCACGGTCTTTACCGCTTTGACGGACGCAACTGGCGCCATTGGGACAGCAAGAACGGTTTACTGAAGGATCATGTGTTCGCACTCGCGGCGTCCTCGATCCAGCCGGATGAACTTTGGATCGGCTACAACAGCGGCGTGGGGTTAACGCGACTTCGTTTTAGCCACGAACGCTTGGTGGAGACCACTCACTTCTATGCGGGAAGGGGCCCGCTGACTACCTTCGCCTACTTTCTCCAACACGATGCTCGCGGCCGGCTCTGGGTCGGAACCGATCGCGGCCTTGAATCCTTCGATGGTCAATCCTGGACCCATCTGGACCAACGCGACGGCTTGATCTGGGACGATACCAACGCGGAAGCCGTCTGGGCGGCGAAAGATAACAGTCTTTTCATTGGCACCAGCCGAGGCTTCTCTCGCTACCAGCCGGATACCCGGCCCGAAGAGCCCGGCCCAGCAGCCGCAATTACAGACGCGCAACTGGGGGAGAAATACTGGCAACTGGGTCAAGGCCTGCTCGACGGGCAGGCCAAGGCAAGCTCTTTACGGGTCCGCCTTGCCGCCCCCGGCTATAGCCGCCAACATCACGTATCGTTTCGTTACCGCCTCTCGGAGTCCGAATCGTGGTCGGAGACCACGGTGCCCGAGGTGACGATTTCGAATCTCTCTTCCGGTGAACATACCTTCGAGGTGCAGGCTACCAACCACCCGGATAAGTGGACATCTCCCCTCATCCGCTTGCCGATTCGCATCGCCACGCCGTGGTGGAGTAGTATCTGGTTTCGATCTGTGGCCGGACTTCTCGTGGTGGCGATAGCGTACATCGCAGTCCGTTTCTGGAGCCGTCACAATCGGCTCGAACGCCAGCGCCTGGAACTCGCCGTGGCAGAACGCACCGCCCAACTCGATGCGGAGAAGCGACGCGCCGAAGCCGCCAGCCAATTCAAGAGCGAGTTCCTCGCCAACATGAGTCACGAGATTCGCACCCCCATGAACGGCATTCTCGGCATGACCAACCTGGCCCTCGACCACGCCGAGTCACCGGAAATCAAAGAGCATCTCCGCATCGTCAAGGACTCCGCCGAAGGATTGCTGATCATCTTGAACGATATCCTCGATCTGTCGAAAATCGAATCGGGTCATCTCGAAGTCTCGCCGGTTACCTTTGCCCCTCGAGTTCTCGTCGAACGAATTTGTGGAACGATGCGGCTTCGCGCCGAGCAGAAGGGCCTTCGCTTTACTTCCGCTGTTCATCAGGACCTCCCGGCCGCGATCTTCGCCGACGATACCCGCATCGGCCAGATCCTGATTAACCTGCTCGGCAACGCGATCAAGTTTACAGACGCCGGCTCGGTCGGCCTCCAGATAACCAATCGCTGCAACTCCGTAGGTCAACCCTTCCTGTATTGCACTATCTCGGACTCCGGCCCCGGCATCCCCGCCGATAAACAGGAGATCATTTTCGATGCTTTCCGCCAAGTCGACGGCTCGGTGTCCCGCGTCCACGGCGGCACCGGTCTTGGCCTCTCCATCTCTCGACACCTGACCACTCTACTAGGCGGAGAAATATCCCTCGTCAGCTCTTCTTCCACCGGCAGCGTCTTCGCCTTCACCGTCCCTTACAGTCCACCGCCCCCCACGCCCGCAAAGGATCCATTACCGAAAGCCATCCGCCACCACGCCCCGCTTCGCGTAGTGGGAGCCGAAGACAACGTCGTCAACCGTCGCGTTATCCGGGCGATGGTCGAAAAGCTTGGCCATCACATCGAACTCGTGAA
>JBKJLJ010000179.1:0-2827 GCA_046597015.1 Bryobacteraceae bacterium | reverse complement strand
ACGCCAATGCCACTTGCCGTGTTGATATTAAAGTTCCGAATGACCGCGGCCGTGTCGACGGGATAGCGGGCCGCGGCGCCCGCCAGGGTGACGGAGATGCGATCCGACTCGATGGGTTGGATCAGATCCTCGCCCTGGCCCGGGCCGAAATAGTACCCCGAACCGATGCGCAGGGTGGTTTTTCCGCGGAGGGCTTTGGGAGTGTAAGCGATGCCGAGACGAGGGCCGAAGGCGAGCTTGGAGGTTTGATAAAACGGCCGGCTCCCGGGCGCATCAAGCCCGCCGGTGGTGACGTTGTAGAGCACGACGAGGTTCTTGGCTTCGCGCATGGGGGTGTAGTACTCGTAGCGGAGGCCGTAGCTGATGGTGACTTCGGGGCTAATCTTCCATTCGTCCTGAGCGTAGAAGGAGAAGGCTTCGTTTTTGCCTAAGCGGTTGCCGGTGGCTCCGTTGTTGAACGGGCTCGGGGCGCTGAGGTCGCCGTTGATGGCGGCAGCGCTCGGTGCATTGTTGAGGAAGTCATTGATGTTGGAGAAAGAGTAGGTGACGCCGCCGAGACGGTCGGTGTACATGCGGATAAGACGCGCTTCGCCGCCGAACTTAAGGTTATGATTCCCGTGGATCCACGAGAGATTATCGATGAAGGAGAGCGAGTAGTTGGTGTAAGGTTGGCCGCGGCCGTTGGTAGCGGAGCTGGCCCGGACTTGGCCAGAAGGGATGGAGATGCCGGCGTTGGCACCTTGGCCACCGATGCCGACCAGGACGGTGGAGCCGGTGATGTTGATCGTCTTGTCGGAAAGGTCGGCGCCGGCAACCTGGGGGGCGATGCCGCTGGTGCGGGTTTTGGGGCCGTTGTAGCCGAACTTGGTTTCGTTGATGACGTTGGACTTCAGAATCTGTTGCAGGCTTAGCACGGCGTTCTGGGCGAGCGCCTTTTGCAGGAAGGCGCTGCCGGAGACGTCAAAGGGTGCGGTGCTGGTGCCGTCGTCGCGGAACCAGCGGAGGTAAGCTCGGTATTTGTCGTTCGCGTTATAGTCGAGGCGAACGCTCCAGGCGTTTTCGTCGACTTTGCTTTTGGCGTCGATTTGGGCGATGTCGAAATCTGGGTTGGCGGTGGGACGAAGGCCGATGGGGAAGGCGCCGAGCAAGGGGCGGATTTCGGCAACGGCGCGGGAGCGGGCTGTCGCACTGGGCGTTTGGCCGACGAGGGGGAAGCCGGCGCGCTGGCGGAGACTCTCAAAATTGCCGAACCAGAACAGTTTGTTGGCAATCAGCTTGCCTCCGGCGGAGGCACCAAACTGGTTCAGCCGGAGCGGGCTTTTGGTCGTGCCGTCGAAGAAGTTCCGGGCGTCCAGGGCGTCGTTGCGGAGGTACTCGAACACGCTGCCATGGAGATCGTTACCGCCGCTCTTGGTGACGATGCTGATCTGGCCCCCGGTTCCGGTGCCATATTCGGCGGGGTAGTTGCTCGACTCGACGCGGAACTCTTGCACCGTTTCGAGCGAGGCTTGGAGACGGAAGGAGGACGAGGTCTGGCCGTTCAGGTTGCCCGGAGAGGCGTCGATAATGCTGGAGCCTTCGATTCCGTCGAAACGCACGGCGTTTTGCTGGTTGGCGCGGCCAGAGAAGCGGATGTTGTCGTATGTGCCGCTGCCAGCGGTTTGCGCACCGGGGGCGAGAAGGTAGAGCTGCGAAATCTGACGGCCATTGAGGGGCAGCTCCTTCACCTCGCGAGAGCTGACGTTCACGCCGATGCGGGCGGAACTGGTATCGACTTCGGCGAGGGCGCCGGAAGAAACATTAATTTCCGTAACGACCCCGGCAGCCTGGAGCGCGAAGGTGAGAGTGCGCTGCTGGCCGATGCCGAGTTCGACGTTATCGAAGGTCGCCGTGGAGAATCCCGGAACGATAGCTTCAATTTTATAGATGCTGGGGAGGAGACCGGTGGCGAAGAAAACGCCCTGCTCACTGGTGACGACGGTGCGCTCTTGATTGGTCTTTTTGTTGGTGACTTTGACTTGGGCTCCGACGAGTACGGCACCGGTGGCATCGGCGACCGTGCCAGTGAAGCGGGCTTGGTCAGTCTGGGCCCAAAGGGCGAGAGAAGAAAAGAAAAGGAAGAGAAGGCGTGACGACACGGTTTACCTTGTGGAGATGGTTGGAGGGGTTGGGCGGGGTCGGCGGAGCGGAACAGCGACGCCTTGTCTAAAACGGAAGGGGGACAGGAACCAACTAGGCGGCGGGTGGGGCGCGGAGCGAGCGGGGAGAGCGAGTGAGGAAATCAGAGAGACGACGAGTAGATTCGGAGGCCGGATGGGGGAGAAGACACAAGTCAGGTGCGATGAAAAACGCGCTGAACGCCCCGAAAGCTCGTTTTTCGGCGTCGGTCTGCCCTTGCCCGACTGCCTGTAACTTATCCGCTTTTTGAGCGTCTTCTTCGCAAATACAAACGAAAGCGCTTTGATTGAGGTCGGAAAGGCTGATGCTGTCAAAGGCCTGTAGGGCCAGTAACGCGATCAAAAAACAGGATAGAATCCGCGTCGTGGGGACCCTGATGGCAGCGGTGAACATTTGCTACCCCGACCTTAGCAAGAGAGTGTGACGAACCGATGACTTTTAGGTGTCGGTTTGGTATCAGGAGGGTTGATCAGCGGCCAGAGAGGTGAGGGGCGACCTTACCGAAGCACTATGTTAGAACAAAGGGGAGCCAACCTTGCGCATCCTCTTCCTCCTCCTCCTTCCCCCCCTCGCCCTCGCCGCCGACCCCACCTGGCCCCAGTTTCGCGGACCCAACTCCAACCCCATCGCCCCCGACGGCACCCTCCCC
>JBKJLJ010000794.1:0-3458 GCA_046597015.1 Bryobacteraceae bacterium | reverse complement strand
CGGGTGATGGTGCAGGTGGCGACCCTGCGCGGCGGTCAGTTGATCCCGATGCAAGGCGGTCCCACGAATGATTTGGGCGAGTTTCGAATATCGGGCTTGGGCGCAGGAAAGTACTACCTGGTTACCCAGGGAGCGCGACGGGGGACTACCAAAGACCGGCGCGGCTACTTGACGACGTACTACCCCGGCACGTCTGCAGTCACCGCCGCCCTGCCGGTTGAACTGCGCGCAGGGCAGGTGTCGGCTCCGGTCGAGATTCGGCTCCAGTTGGGAAACCTCTTCCGTATTCGGGGCCGCGTTCAGGGTCTCGCGAACAGCTACCGCTCGATGGGCGTCCGCCTTGTTCCCCGGCGGGATCCGGCGGTAGGGCGAATGATTTCGATGGGCTTTCCCGGCGCAAATGGAGGGCTGCGGCCGGATCAAACCTTTGAATTGGGCAGCGTCGCCCCCGGAGTTTATGACCTCGTCTTGACCGGCCCAAGCGGCGTCGAATGGGGCCAGGTTCCGGTGAGCCTTACCCAGAATGACTTGGAAGATCTGGTGATCCTGGCGCAGGCTCCGGTGTCCGTGCGCGGCAAAGTAAGGTTCGACGGGGAGACCACGGCGTCCGTAGAGGGGATCCATATTTTTATCTATCCAGGTCTAGCGGGAACCTCAATGGCGCAGGCCCAGGCCGATGCCAAAGGTGCGTTCACTTTGCAGGAAGTCGGCCGCCAGGTTTATCGGATGAACCTGGACCCGGGGAAATCGGCCTACTTAAAGCAGGTTTTGATGGGCGGGCAGAATCGCGTTTTGGGCGGATTGGATTTCTCAAATGGAGCCGCCGACCTGGAGATTGTTCTAGGAACCAAGCCCGCCAAACTGACTGTCGGCGTGCGGAGCGAGGAGACGGACGCCTCGCCCGGCTCTGTGCTTTTGATTCCGGAGGGAGCATCCTACGTTTCGGCCGGGGTGCCGTTGCGCGTTGGGGTACAAGCCGTCGCAATGCCGGATTCGAAGGGTGAATTCCTGTTTTCGTCCCTACCGCCCGGCAAGTATCAGCTCCTGGCCGTAGAGCCAAACTTGATGGGGATCGCTCTGCCGGAGGCGACTCTGAAGAACTTGCAGGGTAAGATGACGAAGATCGAGATTGAGGAAGGCGAAACGAGGTCGGTTGCCCTGGTCCAGCTCAGCCGCAAGGCAATCGCCGAATTCGGCCTTGAGCTTGAGCAATGAGACTTTTCGTTCTGTTCTTAGCGGGGAACAGTATCCAGGCCGCCTCGCTCCGCGGCACAATCCGGGACGGAGCTACCCGGGCGCCCCGTGAGCGCGCTGGTTCGTTTGGTGAGCGCCGAGCAGAAGGCGCTCGAAGCGCACACGGGTCGTGACGGTCGCTTCGGCGCCGAGGCCTAGGCCGGCGCCCGGTACAAGCTGCAGGCGGTCGCCGATGGCTTTCTGCCGCTGGACGCCCAGCCGTTGGAACTTGCCGCGTCCGAAGTTCGCCGGGGCTTACGATCTGCGATTGAACCCGGAGTTGCGCATCTGGTCGAGCCCATTCCGCAAGCGGAACTTCAGCTGCGAAGCTCGCGGAATACCGCGCCCGACTCAAGCTCACCGCCTCCGTAGCGAGTCTGGTACCGGTCGCCGCCCCGCCACCGCTAAACGTCTACGACCTATCCGAGGGCCCATCCTTTCTGGTTAATAGCTGGTTGGTTATCCACGACGTCTTTTCAGCAACGTATAACCTGCTCGTCAATGGCTGCCTCCGGCCCCGCTCACTGTTCCCCTTCTGCCCAGGCTCTTAAGCGCCCCGGCCGTGTTTGCGTTCCAGTGACCGAAGATACTCTTCAATCGTCGCCGCCTGGTTTAAAAAGAGATGCGAAACGAACCGGAAAATGGGGTGATAGATCTCGCCATTCTCCGTGATCCGCACCGATGTTCCCGCACCGGCTGGACCGAGTTCATAAACCCAAGTGCCGCCAAACGGCAGATCCGGCTGAGCGATCTTCACGACTAGCCGGGTCGGCGCGATGCTCTCGGTAACGGCAAACAGGATCGACTCGCCCTTGCGATCGACCTCTCGCCAAACCGGCATCCCATCTTGCGCCGGCAGGACATCGACCCGCGAAAGATCGGGTCGGAAGCTGGCCGCGTTCGAAAAATCCGTAATCGTGTTCCAGACGACCGCCGGTGCCGCCGCCAGCTTTGTCTCTCGCGTCGCGGTGTGCTTTTGATTCAGCGAATAGCCAATCCCAATGATCAATCCGAGCACCAGAACCGTGCCGAGTAGAATCCGGGAGAGCAGTTTGAAGTAGCTCGTGAACATCGAACTACAGGCTCCGGCGCGCCCCGGCCGCTGCGCGCGAGGCGAGCAACTCGTGGGCCAAGTAGACGGCGTTAGCGGAATCGCGCGGGGAGCAAATTAACGGCTGCCGAGACTCATTGACACAGTTGGCGAAGTATTGCAGTTCTGCCGCATAACCGTCCATGGTTTCGAGTTCGAGGGTCTCGGTTTCGCCGTCGAACTTATAAAGCGTCGGCGGGCGATTTTCGGTGGAATAGTCGATCGTGCCCCCATCAGCGGAGACGGTGTACTCCATCGAAAACGGATACGACTTCGGATGGTGCCAGCCCCCAGTGACGATTACGGAACCGATGTCCGGGTAGTGCAGCGTCGCGTTGATGAAGTCGATGCCGGCTCCCAGGTTTTCGTAACCGGTGGCGCTGACCGCCTCCGGCATGCCGAATAGTTGCAGGCACATGTCGATGTCGTGGATGAGGAGGTCGAAGACGCCGCCACCCGATTTGTCCGAATTCTTCAGCCACTGGCTCCAGAATGGCGCGGCACACCGGCGACGGAAAAGAGCCGATCGAACTTGGCCGAGTTGGCCGCTCGTGAGTTGCGCGCGAAGGGCGGTGTAGGCCGGGAAGAAACGGAGCACCTGTGCTGTCATCAGGATTCGGGCGGCCTTATTGGCGGCTTCAATCATCTGGTCACATTCGGCCAAATTCAGCGCCATTGGTTTTTCTACCAGCACGTGCTTACCGGCACGCAGCGCCGCAATCGAAAGCGGAGCGTGGAGATCGGTGGGAAGGCATAGGTCGACCGCGTCTATGTTCGGGTCATCGAAAGCCTCTTGGGGCGTCCGGAATTGTTTGACGTTCGAAAAATCGAGAACCTCGCCCGGCCCCCCCAAGTTCCCCTGGATGGCGCTCAGATCGCCGCCCAGCTTCTTGGGATCGTTACTGACGACCGCGGCGAGTTCTACGCCCGACAAGTTCTGCAGCGCCTTCAAATGAGTGCTGCCCATAAATCCGAGACCGATAACGGCAAGTCGCATAGGAGACTTCCATTATCACTCTTCGATTCGGCTGTGGTCACCGCCACCCGTCATCGGGCGAACGAGCGAAGCAGAGGCCGCCGAAACGCATGGAAACTCCCGGATGCGGCGTTGCCGTTCCCGATAGAAGGGCCCGGA
>JBKJLJ010000143.1:0-7922 GCA_046597015.1 Bryobacteraceae bacterium | reverse complement strand
ATCCCGCTTCTCTGCCTCGGCGATCGTTTTCTCGGTGCCCCACGCCACGTCGCCGCGGAGCAGGTTGGGCCATTGGTCCCGCGGTCGAGCGTCGAGTCAGCCGAATAGGCCCGCAGGTGCAAACTCGGGCCCATTTGTAGCTCCCACCCAACTCCGATGCGGGCCGCCGGGGCATCGAGCCCCGCCTGCCCGCGGCAGAAAACCAGTCCGAGTGGTGCCCAAATCGTCTACCCATCGACCCATTCTCATTCCCCCTTCCGCTGCGCCTATACCCTAGACTCAAATTCACCAGCCATTCAAACTTATTTCTTCCTTATTATCAATAGAATAGAATTACAGATAGAGCTTCCGCAGCAACCGGATGATATAAATAGAAAGAAATAGCCCACCGCGCCCCATCGGCTCCGTGGGCTTTTATTGCCCGCATGGAGATCCAAAATGGAAGAGCAATCGAACAGCGACACCCTGACCGAAGAGCAGCGCAAAGCCCGCCGCGCAGAAATTAACCGCCAAAACGCCCAGAAAAGCACCGGCCCAAAAACCACCGCCGGAAAAATGAATTCCCGCCTCAACAGCTTAAAGAATGGCAGCCGCACCGTCATCGTCGACAATACCGGTGGCCCCGGCTTAGCCCTCCTTTATGGCGAAGATGCCACCGAATATCGCAATATGACCGCCGAATACTCGCGCGGATTAGCCCCCCGGGACCGCGTCGAAATGGGCATCGTCCAGCGGATCGTCGATGCCCAGTGGCGCAGCCTCCGCAATTCACGGCTCCAAACGCTGGAACTCGAAGGCTGCCTCAGCGAGGTTCGCGAAATTGAACACCCCGGCATGTCCGCCCAAATGGAAGGCGACATCGACCTCGTCAGCGCTACCCGAATGGCCTTAAATTCGAAGTTCCCCCAGCAACTCGAACGGCAGGCCGCGGGCCTTCTCCGGATCATCAGCGCCAGCCTCCGAGAGCTGAATATGTACCGCAAGCTCAATCCGCTGCCCCAACCGCCGGTTCGGCCTCGCACCGAGTACCTTGGGCCGGACCTAGGCCCCCTCGGACAAAACGAAAAAGACGCGCAAGCCGAAGCTATTGAAAAGAATCAGGAAAGTGCCCCGCCGACGACCGAGCGAAGCCAGTTCGAAACCGCCTGGGCCCCCAATTGGGAGCGTCCCGCCAAGCCGCCAGTCAAGGAAATGACCCGGTCGGTCGGCTCCGTCTCCGAAAACAACGCCTTTTCGGACCAAACGGACCCCCCGTACTAACCAAAAATACAGGTTCGGTGCCAGCCACCCAGTCAAAAATCTACCCGCACGGCGGAGCTCTGCCCAATCGGCGTCCGCTTGACCGCCATTCGGTCACTGACGGTTCTCAGGCCCGTTGCCGAGCCGCCGCCAACCGCTGTAGCTCCGAGCGAAGCCGCAGATACGCTTCCGGGCCAGCGTCTGCCGGAAGCGCCGCGTGAAGCTTTTCAACCGAAGCCGAATCGGGCGCGAGCCGAAGGTCCTGCACAATGTTACGGCGAATGACGTCCCGAACCGTAGCCACCGAGCCATCCCACCCCGGCGTGCGTCCGGCGACCGCCTCGGCCACCGCCAGATCCGCTGTAGCGGAAGAAGCCGCCGTCAACGGCGCAAGCGACCCCGGCGACGGCGGCGGCGCGTCCGCAACAGCGAAGGGCAGAATACGGATCTCCAGCGGACGAATCGTCCACGTGCCGATCTTCAGTTGCACCTCAAGCCGAAAGCCAGGCAAACCGGTCACCCGCGGAATGGAGAGATCCAGCAGGTAAAGGCTGGTCCTCTGGCCGGGCACCTTCTGGTCAGGGTCCGGCATCACGTTGAACTCGGGTAGCCGGTGGATCTCTTCCAGCCGGTCTGGAATCCACGAACTAGCAACGGGCGCAAAATGTTGCCGGAACAGCCGGACGCCGCAAGCGTCAGCGGGATTCGGGACGAGGTACAGGAAGAAGCTCGCGCGGGGCGGCGCGGTGATCGCGACGTGGAACGAAGCCTGGGCGTTCCGCGGAACGGCGGGCGACAGGATCTCCCGCGGCCGCGGCCCCCGGTCTGGAGCCACGACTCGCCCGAAGGGATCGATCCGTTGGAACTCCGAGTAGATCTCGACCGACGAAGCAACGCGGAGCGGAGCCACTTGGGCGGCGAGAAAATGGCGGCGAGAAAGGGGCATGGCGCGTCGCTCCCTTGAGTCTCGCACGCCAAGCGTTGCCCCCGGTTCCTCAAAGGTATACTAACCCCGATGCCCCGTTTCTTGGCCGTCTTCCTCCTCCTCGCTGCTTTCCCCCTCGCCGCGCAAACACCAGACCGCCTCTCCCGCCTCCTCCGGGACATCCTAATCTTCGACGCCCACATCGATACCCCCCGCTACTTCACTGACGAAAACTACCGCCTTCGAGATCGCCACTCCTACTATGAACTCGACATCCCCCGCATGCGCCAAGGCAAGCTCGGCGCCGTCATGTTCGGCCTCTACGCCCAACCGCAGGACTACCCTCCGGAACGCTGGCTCCCCCGCGCCCTCGAAACCCTCGAAGCCCTCCATGCCGAAGTCGAAGCCAACCCCAAGGACATGGAATTCGCCTACACCGCCGCCGACGTCGAAAGAATTCATAAGTCCGGCAAACTCGCCGCCATGGCCAGCCTCGAAGGCGGCCATCTCATCGCCGATAGCCTCGGCGTTCTCCGCCTCTTCCACCGTCTGGGCATCCGCTACATGACCCTCGCCCACTTCGCCTCCAACAACTTTCCCGACTCCATGACCGGCCAGCCCATCCACACCGGCCTCTCCCCCTTCGGCCGCGAACTCGTCCGCGAAATGAACCGCATCGGCATGGTCATCGACGTCTCGCATATCTCGGACAAAGCCGTCCTCGACGCCGTCGAACACTCCCGCGCCCCCGTCATCGCCTCCCACTCTTCAGCCAAGGCCATCGCGCCCATCATCCGCAACATGCCGGACTCGGTCATCCAAACCATCGCCAAGCGTGGCGGCGTCGTCTGCCTGAACTTCCATGCCGGATACCTCGACAAGGCGGCTTACGATGTCTACTTCCGCAACCGCCCCGCCCGCGACGCCGAGATCAAAGCCATCACCGACCAAAAGCCCATCGACTGGGAAAAGGTCCGCGCCATCCAGCGCAAATACTTCGAAAAGATGCCCAAGGTCGACGTCTCCGTCCTTGTCCGCCACCTCGACCACATGGCCAAAATTGCCGGCGTCGACCACGTCGGCCTCGGCTCCGATTTCGATGGCATCTCCGGCATGGCCCCCGTCGGTATGGAGGACGTCTCCCAATACCCCAACATCATCAAAGGCCTCATCGGCCTCGGCTACTCCGACCCCGATATCCGCAAGATCATGGGCCTGAATCTCCTCCGCGTGCTCCGTCAAAATGAAGAGGTCGCGAAACAAAAATGAACCGCCGCCAATTCCTCGCCCTCGCCGCCCAGTCACCCCGCAAGCGCATCGCTTGCCTCTCTTCCACGTATCACGTCCGCTCCCATTCCGATAACTTCATCACCCGTTTCCTCGAAGGCTACTGGATCGGCGAAACTCACTACGATCCGCCCTTCGAAGTCGCCTCCCTTTGGATGGACCAGACTCACCCCGCCGACATCGGCCGCCGCCTCGCCGCCGCTTACTCCGTCCCGGTCGCTAAGGACATCGCCAGCGCCCTCACCCTGGGCACCGGCAAACTGGCCGTCGATGGCGTCGTTCTGGTCTGCGAGCACGGAGACTACTCCCACAACGAAAGGCAGCAGCAACTCTACCCGCGCTACGAGTTCTTCGAGCAGGTCGTTAACGTCTTCCGCCAAAGCGGCCGCAGTTGCCCCGTCTTCGTCGACAAACACCTCTCCTATGACTGGAAGCACGCGCAGCAGATGGTGCGGTGGTCCCAGGAGCTGAAGTTTCCCTTCATGGCCGGCTCCAGTGTCCCGGTCACCTTCCGTCGCCCGGACTACGACCCGCCCCGCAACCTCGTCATGGAGTCTGCTCTCGCCATCGGCGGCGGTTGGGTTGCCGACGGTGGGATCTTCCACATCCTCGAAACGCTGCAAGCCTTCGTCGAGCGCCGCCGCGGCGGCGAAACCGGCATCCGCGCGGTCCGCATGCTGAAGAACGACGAGGTTTGGAAGGCCGCTCAACAGGGTCTCTGGCGCCGCGACCTCCTCGACGCCGCTCTCGCCCGTCAACTCCGGCCCACCGGCCAACGGCCGGAGGAGATGACCGCTGTCCTCGGCCTGATCGAATACCGCGACGGATTTCAGGCCGCCACTCTCGCACTCAGCGGGGTGTCGGAATACATAGCCGCGGTCAAGCCCAAGCATGGCCCACCGCAAGCGACCCTTTGTTACATCCCGATCGAGAACTCGAACAACTTCTCGATGCTCGTCCACGCCATCACGCAGATGATCAACACGGGCCAGCCGCCCCTCAATATCCAGCGGACGCTCCTGGTCACCGGAGCTCTCGCCACCCTGATGGAGTCCGGCTATCAAAACGGAAAACGGATCGAGACGCCCGATCTGAAGATCGCCTATAAGGCCCCGGTCAATAGCTGGTATGCCAAAGGGGAAGGGTCCTGATGCCTCTGCCGATTGATTCGAGCGAGAAGCTCAAACAGATCGCCACGGGCTTCGCTCTCGCCGAAGGCCCCGTCTACAGCCGCCGCGGCTATCTGCTGTTTACCGACATCCGTAACCAAAGGATCCACAAATGGGAGAACGGCCAACTGAGCGTATTCCGTGAGAACAGCAACCGCGCCAACGGCCTGACCTTTGATCATCAGGGCCGCCTGCTCACTGCCGAAGGCGGCGGCCGCGTGACGAGGACCGAGAAGAACGGCGCGATCACCGTCCTGGCCGAAGCCGGTTTGCAGGGGCCCAACGACATTGTCTACGCAATCGACGGAAGCATCTACTTCACCGACCTCCCGAAGCGCCGCGTCTACCAGATCACGCGGCAGGGCCAGGTCCGTGTGGTGGCTGAAACGGCGGGACCCAACGGCGTCGCCCTTTCGCCAAACCAACAACACCTCTATGTCGCCGACTACAAGGAGGGCGGCGTGAAAGTCCACGCCATCGATCCCGATGGTGCCCTCCGGCCGGGCAAACCCTTCGCCCCGCTCACGGTCGACGGCCTAAAAACCGACGAGACGGGCAACGTTTGGATGGCCTCCCTCGACGGCATCGAAGTCTACACGGTCAATGGCGAGCCCTTAGGAAAAATACAGACGCCCGAGCGCCCAACAAACTGTAGCTTTAGCGGAGCAACGCTGTATATCACCACGCCGCAGAGCGTCTATCAAATCGAGACTAAAGCCTTCGGCACCCGAACGTTCTGATCGGCGTTCCGACTGTCGTCATCGGCGGGACACTGCCAAAGCCAGGCACCCACGACCCCGCTCCAACCTGTTTGCGTCTAACCCATCTGTCTGCAACAGAGAAAGACCTGCCCTCGATCGATCTGAGAGGGAACGACGCCCCGTCGATCGGGGCGAGTACTGCGGCGATCACAACGATTCGTGGGCGGATGTTGATCGTTATGAGAGGCCCGTTTGGACTCAGGGACCCAGAGACGGTAGGGAATAAAAAAGCCGGATCGCAATAGCAACATCTTGTTGCAATGGAAACCCGGCCAAGAGTACCCGAATGGGCGTCAGAAGAATTGGTTGGAAGCTCGTTAAACGAGATTCGGAATTTTGATGATCTTTTTCTGGATGGCGTACTGGACTAGTTGTGCTTTGTTATGAATGTCCAGCTTGCGCATGAGATTGAACTTGTGAGCTTCGACGGTCTTGACGCTCAAGTTGAGGTCGCAGGCGATTTCCTTGACGGATTGGCCTTCGGCGAGCATCTTGAGAACTTCCCGTTCGCGCGTCGTGAGAGTGGCGAAGCGGGGCAACCGGTTGGCTGATTTAATGCGAGAGCGGAAGTCGTCCACGAGTTGGGAGAGCATCCGGGGGCTAAGGTAGCTGCCGCCCCGCACAACATCGCGGACAGCTGCAATCAGTTGTTGCGCAGGGCTATCTTTGAGGACGTAGCCACCAGCACCGACTTCCATACCTTCCACCAGATAGTCTTCGTCATCGTACATCGTGAGGAAGAGGATCTTGGTCTCGGGTCGATTTCTCTTGATTTGGCGAGTTGCTTCGAAGCTACTGAGCCCGGGCATGCCGATATCCATCAGCACGACGTCGGGCCGGAGTTCGTTCGCGCGTTCTACCGCATCACCACCGTTTGCTGCATCACCGATGACTTCCATATCGGCTTCGGCGGCTATAAGGGTTCTAACCCCTTGGCGGAAGAGGGTGTGATCGTCCGCTAACATGATACGAATCTTGGCCATAGTGCTTACCGTTGTTGTTCTAAATTTTCCAAGCGAGCTAGATTTGCTTGCGCCGGAGGGCGCGACATCGACGATCCACTGCGATCTATCGGCATTGGTGATACCGGAGCCGTTTCTCAGAATTCGTGGGTCCACTTTTCTTCGAACGCTTCTTTCGACTTTTCTTCAACAAGGGTCGGTTCCTGCTCCCGGCTAGTGGCTGGCGACAGAAGGGAGCGGGCGCATCATGCGTCCAGTTCCCGGTTTCTTTGCCAAAGCGGCCACGGCCTCTCTAGGAATCGGCAGTTCGACCAGAATTCTCGTGCCCGAAGTTTGGCGGCTGCGGGGCCGTTTCGCTTCGGAAATTTGACTATCCAATTCACGCAAGTCCAACGGAGTGGCTCTTGCGCTTTGGATTTGGAACGAACCGCCGAGGAGAGTAACTCGCTCGCGGATTCCGGAAAGACCGAAAGATTCCTGCTTGCGAAAGGCTTCCTCAACGTTAAAGCCGATGCCATTGTCGATGACGCTCAGCCTTAATAAACTATCGGTGGTTCCGACAGAAATGTTTACAGTGTCAGCAAAAGAATGCTTCGCAATGTTGTGAAAACACTCCTGAACCAGCCGGTAGACGATGCTCTCGGTGCGCTTGGGAAGCCCTACCAGATTGTGCAACTGAACGCGGATTTTGGCGGAGCTGACCTGACGAAATCGTTGGACTAGTTGCCGGATCGCCGCACCGAGGCCAAGTTGATCGAGGACGGCGGGACTGAGGGCGCTGATGAGCCGGCGGGTCTCAATAATGGTGCTTTCCACCGCGGCCCGAGTCTCCCGTAGCGTCTCCCGCTCGGCAGCTAAAGATTCCGGCAAACGCCCTTCCAGCATCTCCATTTGCAGGCGGACGCAGAGAAGACTCTGGCCGGCCTCGTCGTGCAGCTCCCGACTGATGCGGCGGCGCTCGGCCTCTTCGACATGCAGCATGTGTTCGGCCAACTGACGAATTTGTTCTTCGCGAGCAGCAAGACCCTCCACGAGCTGTGCCTTCTCGATGCCCATCCAACAACGTTCCGCCGCGGCGCTCAGCAGTTCCTGTTCGCGTGGAAACCACTCGTAGACGCACGTAAAGGCGAACTGAATAACGCCCGTGGCAAGCTTTCCCCCCAAGGGAACCGACCAGATCGAGCCGCCTTCGCGGGGCCAGGAGGGGTCGAGAGCACTGGTCATAGTCAGCTGCGAAAGAGACCGGCGGAGGGCCGGGGTGTTCGGGACGCGAAGCTGGCGATGAGCGGTCGCCTGCCCAGAACGGGATTCTGCGCGGAGATGCCATTCGGCAGACGACGAGGAGCCGCTTGCCGCTTTGGGGCCAGACTCATCGAGCAGGAAGATACGCGCCTTAGCTGCACCGCAGAATTCCGAGAGACTGACGAGAATGCGGGGCAGAAGTTCGTCGAGCGACCGGGACTCCAGCTCGATCCGAAAAAGGTCGAAAAACGTCTTCGTTTCTGCTTCGCGCACCTGGTAGAACGCGTTGTTAAGCGTCAGAATGACGCAGAAGTTAAGCTGTTGCAGAACCCAACGG
>JBKJLJ010000118.1:0-7139 GCA_046597015.1 Bryobacteraceae bacterium | reverse complement strand
GGCGACCTCTTCGTCATGTACCGCGACGCCAAAACCGGCCAGATCACCGGCCTGAACGCGAGCGGCCCGGCCCCTCGCGCCATGACCATCGCCGCCCTCCAAGCCAAGGGCTTGAAGGGCGGCGATGGTCATGGCCCGCGGGGCGGGGCCGCTCGCATTCAGGCCGGTGATCTGGCCGGTTTTGGCGTCGCGGTACATGACGAAGAGGTCGCCGCCGATGCCGCACATCATGGGTTCGACGACGCCGAGGACGGCATTGGCGGTGATGGCGGCGTCGACGGCACTGCCGCCCTGGGCGAGGATCATCGCCCCGGCCTGGGAGGCGAGAACCTGGCTCGTCGAGACGATGCCGCCGCTGGCGATGACCATGGAGCGGCCGTGAGAGCGGTCCGTATTCTGCGCACGGGCTGGGGTGGGAGCAAGGCAGGGGGCGAGGGCGAGAAGGGGAAGGAAGCGGCGGCGTTGCATGAGTAACAGGATTGCATGTTCAGAACAGGACGCGCTCTTTGCGTGCTTCCAGCTTCGCCGGGTCGACGCCGGGCACCTGCTTCAAATCTTCGAGGGACTTGAATTTGCCGATCGATTTGCGGCGCTTCACTACGCTCTGGGCGACCGCCTCGCTCACGTCGAGCACCGGGGCGATTTGCGGTGGTTCCGCCGTGTTGACGTTCACCTTGGTCAAGGTGCGGGCCAGAACCCGCATTACCCGCAAGAGTTGCTCCGGCGTGCCGCGGGCCCCGATCTTGACCATCTGATCGATCTCTTCCCGCCACTCCGCTTCGGTGCGGAGGCCGTCAACCAGAGTGGTGCCGTGACAGGAGCCGCAGAGAGCGCGAAAGGTGACTAGATCCTGCGTCTCCTCGCTCGGACCCTGGCCGCACAGGCTTGCCGCCAAAAGCGCCAGCGCGGCTACCAGAGACAATCGCATGATTCAGTTGCCGTTGGCGCGCCGGGCGGCGACAGCCTTCGCGGAGCCGTTGCCGAATTGATTGACGACCTGCGTGAGGGTTCCATTTTCAAAGACCATATCCAGCAGTTTTTCGCTGAGCATGCGACGCCCATACTCATCCTTCATAGTACCGACGATCTTTCGACTCTTGATGTCGATGACATCGCCCGAGGAGACGTAGGCGAGTTTGCCGTCCAGACTAATCGTGATCCAGTAGGGCCCGGCCATGGTCTTGATGCTATCGATCTGCCGGGGCGGCATCTCGGTATTGTCAAAGATATGGATGTACTGATTGATGCCGTCAACGATCCAGACCTCCCTTTCGTCGGGGGTGAGGGCGATGCCATGGCTGGGACAGCCATGCGGAATCCGCGGCCGCGGACTGGTCTGCCAATTCTTCGGCCAACCGAAGCCAGTTACCTCGACGTGATGGATGATCTTGCCGGTGGCGACATCGGCGATCTCGAACCCGAGCAGGTTGTTGATGTTGGCGTAGATCAGAGAGGAGTCGTGGTTGAGGACAAAGGGCCTGATGTTATCGGAAAACGTGATGGTTTTGACGAGCTTGTGGTGGGTGGTTTCGGCGATGCCCATGACCTTCCCGTTGGGCGACATAAACGCCAATTTGCCGTCCGCGCTGAGGTTGAGATTGTGCGCATTCGGGCTGAGGGGAGAAACGGCCTTGGCGATCAGAGCGCCGGTGCGGGGGTTGACCACGTACCAGAAATCTTTCAGATCGGAGCCGACGTAGAGGAAAGATCCGTCCGGCGCAACTTGCGGCCGCTCGCAGCATTGCCCGTCGTAGGTGTTCTCCCAAACCTTCTTCTCGGTGCCGAGGTCGAAGGCCGCGAGCCGGCCGCGGGTAGCGACATAGATCATCTGCGTCACCGTGCTGGCGGTGACTCCGGCGACCTGCTCGGAGTTCCGGCTGGCTGGCACGTCGAAGGTCTGAATGCGTTTGACGAAGTTGTAGTTGTCACGGGCGTCGAGAACGACGATACCCGTGCCGTTGCGGTCGGCTGACCCTTCGAGGGTGCCGGGCAGGGTGACATAGATCAGTTCCTTGTCGGGCGGGCCGTGGAGGTAGCTTTTCTGTTCGGCAGATGGTGCTTGACCGAAGAGGGTCGAGACGAGGCCGCAGAGGGCGAGGGCGGGCGGAGCGATTTTACTTTGAGTCCGATTCTTCATTGCTTTTCCTTGTCCTTTCAAAAAGGTCGTTAGCGCATCTAATTCCGCGATGGTTTTGTGGATTTCGAGCAGCCTGGCCACGCTCCTGCTGCCGACGGTCCCGGCGAACAACCTGCCTGGCCGAATCGCTGGTAAAAGGCGATGACGGAGGGGGAGGCCCTTGCCGGTGGCAGCCTGAACGAAGGTGCGTCTCGAAGTCGTCATAAGTTCCACGCAGGGGCTATCAGTGCATAGGCCGGAACGAGTCCGTTGTGTGCGAGTTCCTCAAAATGTGTAGCGGAAGCCGAACTGCATCTCTCGCATCGTCCGGGCCGAGGTGATCCGACCGAACGTCGCCGGTTGCTGAGGATTATTCGCCGGAGCGTTAAAGTTCGGATGGTTCGGGAAGTTAAAGGCCTCAAAGCGGAATTCGAAGGAGTGCCCTTCGCGGATCCGGGTGGTCTTGGTAAGCGAGAAGTCCCACTGCTTCAGACCGGGCGTGATGAGGAGATTACGGCCGGTGTTGCCGTAGCGGTAGAGGAGCTCCGGGTTGGTGCTGTTGAAGGCGGCGATTTCCCAGAACTTATCCGGAGTTCGATTGGTGGGGATGGGGCTAATGCCGGTCGCATCGGGGACGTT
Source organism: Bryobacteraceae bacterium (assembly GCA_046597015.1). GTDB lineage: Bacteria > Acidobacteriota > Terriglobia > Bryobacterales > Bryobacteraceae. Next base: position 4,384 of record JBKJLJ010000118.1, on the reverse strand, counting down.
GGGCGTGCCGATTTGGAGCGGGTCGCCGATCTGCCCGACGTTGATGGGGGTGCCGTTCGACAGGGTGAGAATAGTGCCCAGTTGCCAGCCGCCGAGGACTTTGTCGGCGACGGTGTTCGCGTTGAGAAATTGCTTGCCCTTGCCGAAGGGCAGTTCGTAGAGGACGGAACTGACGAACCGCTTTCCATTGTGGAACTGGGAGAGAGCGTGTTCGCGTTGCAGGTTGTAGTTGTCGGTGGCGAACTGGTTTTCGCCGGTGTTGTTTCGAACGGAACTGCCTTGATCCATGGCCTTGGACCAGGTGAAACCGGTGAGGTAGGTGAGGCCTTTCGAGAAGCGGCGCGTGGCTTTCAGGCCGAGGCCGTGATAGCCGGAGTTGCCGTGGTTGTCCAAGGTTTGAATGAGGCCGTAGGCGGGGAAGGGCGACCGCTGGAGCAGGGTGCGGCTGTCGTTGGGCCCGGTGCGGAGGACCGGCTGATTCCAGACGCGGAGCAGTTCCAGCTTGTGGCCGCCGTTACCGATGTAGCCAGCCTCAAGGACGGTGTCGGCCCCGAGTTGGCGCTGGACGTTGAAGACCCACTGGACGAGGTAGGGCGTGCGCCGGTTGGTGTTGTTGGCGAGAGTAAACGTGGGGCCTTGGCAGGTGCCCGTCCACCCGGTGCAGACGCCGCCTTCGTTGCGCCAGGGGTCGCTCAGGTTGGAGTTTGGACGCTCGGAATCTGCGGTAAATTGGGACCGGCCGCCGACGTTACGGGTGAGGTCGAAACGGGCTTCGACGATGTCCTGGACGTAGAACATGCCAAAGCCGGTGCGGACGGTCCACTTATCAGTAGGGCGGTAAGCGAGGCTGATGCGAGGGGCGAAGTCGTTGTTGTCGCGGCGGACGGTTTCGCGCCCGGCGATATCGTCGCCCGAGGCGGTGGGATTGGCGTCGCTAAAGCGGAACGACAGGCCTTCGTTGAAGTCACCTTTGCCGGGACGGAACAGGAGCGGGACGCGAGCGCCGGGAACGATTTTGCCATCGTAAACGCCGGAGTCGAAGATATAGACGTTGATGATGCCGCGGTACTTGTCGTGGTAGGTGGGGGTGTTTTCGTAGCGAAGGCCGAGTTCAGCGGTGAGCTTGGGGGTAATTTTCCAAGTGTCCTGCAGGTAGAGGGAGAAGATCGTGGCGCGGAAGAGACCGTTCGAGAAAGCGCGAGCGCGGGTGGGCGCGTTGGTTTCCCCGATCAGGTAGTCGGCAAAGGGATGGCCGGTGACTCCGCGCTGGGCGGGGTTCTGGGTGGCGTTGCCGCTGAAGCCGAAACTGCCGCGGGTGAAGGCGTTACCGGTTTCGTTGTAGCGGTCGCGCCGCAACTCTCCGCCGAACCGGAAGGAGTGATTGCCGCGAATGACGCTCATGTTATCCATCCACTGAAAAATGGAGGTGCGGCCGACGAAGGGGCCGTTACCTTGCTCGCCGAAGCCGGTGAGCCCCAGGCCGAGGCCGATGGAGGGGGTGCCGTAAGAGAGTTCAACCGGCGATTGCAACCCGATGATGCCGAGTTCCTTGGTGACGTTGCGTTTGAAGGCGTAGAAGCGTTGCTGGTCGTTGTTGAATTGCGTCCAGCCAGAGCGAAACTCGTTGACGATGGTGGGGCTGAAGGTGCGGATGTTGCTCAACAGAACCTGGTTGGTTTTGGTGACGATGTTGGCTTCCTGATCCTCAAAAGACGCGATGTCCTTGAAGTCCTCGTCGCTCCAACTGAAGCGGCCGAACCAGGTGGAGCGGGTATTCTGCAGGTAGTCGAACCGTTGATTGTATTGCTCCCAGGTGATGGGCCGGTCGCGCTGCCGGGTGTGATTGCCTAGGATGTCGTCGCCCGGGCGCTGGGCTTTGGGATAGAACTCGAGGAGCTTGAGGGCGATGGGATTGAAGCGGCTGGCGGGGATAGTATTGTTCGGATATTGGAGGGCCGTGAGGGCGCGAAGGTTGCCGGCGGCGTCGGTGGAGAAGGTCCGCGAGGCGGGGTCGTAGATGTTGCGGCCAGAGGCAGAGAAGTCGCCGGCGCGCATGCGATCGGGCGCGACGTTAGAGAGGCCTTGTAAAGTCTTCGTCTCGCGGAGAGTTTCGAAGTTCGAAAGAAAGAAAAGCTTGTCGCGGATCAAGCGCCCGGTAAGCGCGAAGCCGAATTGATTGCGTTGAAAGGGGTTTTTGTTGCCAATCTGACGGTACTCTTTGGCGTCGAAGTTGTTGTTGCGGACGAAGGCGAAGGCGGAGCCGTGATATTCATTGGTGCCCGCTTTGGTGGCGACATTGATCTGCACCGCGCCACGACCGAACTCGGCGGAGTAGACCCCGGTTTCAATTTTGAACTCCTGGAGCGCGTCGATAGACGGTTGGAGGGCGTAGAGGTTGTAGCTCATGTCGGTGTTTTCCAGACCGTCGAGCGTGTAGTGGTTGAACTGATTGCGGGAGCCGGCGACCGAGATGGACTTGTCCGTGCGGGTGCCGCCTTTGCGGGCGGCGGCCTCGCCGCCAGCGCCTTGTTCGGCGGAGACGTTGGGGCTGAGGGCGACCATTTGCAGGTAGTTGCGACCGTTCAGGGGAAGCTCCACGATGCGTCGATTGTCGATGACCGTGCCGACGGAAGCGTTTTCGGCGGCCAGGAGTTGGGAGTCGCCTTTGACCTCGAGGGTTTCGGTGACGTTGCCGATTTCAATCGTGAAGTTGACGCGAACAGAGTCAGCAACCTGGACGCGGACGTCGTTGCGGAGCGACGACTTGAAGCCTGCTTTTTGGACGCGGACTTCGTAAAGGCCGGGGGGCACGAACGGGATGGTGTAGTTACCCGCCTCGTTTGTATCCACTTTGCGACTCTGGTTGGTGGCGGCATTCAACAACGTGACGCTAGTGCCAGCGACCGCCGCGCCGGAGGAGTCGGTGACGGTACCGGTGACCTCTCCGAACGTTTGTGCCAGAGCTGGCAGCGCCGCGGCGAGAAGGAATAAGGCAGGGAACATCCGACGTGGGGTTAGCATAGGGATCTCCAAAAAGAATAGGCCTGATCGGCACGGGGAGCCTATCACCTGAGATCAAGAAGCGCAAGCGGGGTTCTGTGAGTACACTTTTGAGGTCGTTGAAGACTGGGCCGAGGGCTCGACTCGGCTCGTCGAGCCCCCGGCCTGAGGCTCTATCGGCGATGATGTCCTCATGGCTCGATTGCTGATTCTCCTTGCTCCCCTGCTCTTGACTGCCGCTAACTGGCCGCAGGCCGGAGGCCCGAACGGCACCTGGCAGGTGACCGGCGCGGAGCCCCCTGTGAAATGGAGCGTGGCGCGGAACGAGAATATTGCGTGGCGGGTTCCGTTGCCCAATGCCGGGCAGAGCGGGATTGCGGTCTGGGGCGATCGGCTGTTCCTGACAACGTTCGCGGCCGGAGAGAAGGGGTTCAGCAGCCGGATTACGGGCATGGCGCTGGATGCCAAAACCGGCAAGACTCTCTGGACGGTGTCGCTCGACGGGGTGGAAAAGAGCCCGATGGCGTATGCCTATAGTGACTCCACGACGCCGACGCCGGTGACCGACGGGGAGCACGTTTGGTTCTTCAACGCGAGCGGGGAGATGGGCTGCTGGGACTTGCAGGGGCGTGAAGTTTGGCGCAGGAAGTTTACGCCGTGGGGTAAGCCGTTTCCGTTCAATAAACAGTTCGAACCCATGATCATCGGGGACTTGATCTATAACGTGGAACCGGTGGAGAAGCCGGGCTGGAACTATCTGCGGGCGATTGACAAGCGGACCGGGCGCGTCGTTTGGACGAATGAGGACGGGACGACCGCTTACAACACGCCGCGCTGGGGGAAGACGAAGAACGGGACGGTGGCGATTCTGCACGGGCGGGGCGGTTGGCACGATGTGCCGGAAGCGCCCGTGGGCTTGAGCCTGACGGATGCTAAGACCGGGAAGAGCTTGTGGCAGTTTGTGGCCGATGCGGGGACCGAGCAGGCGCCGACGTGGCAGGCGCTCTATGTGATGCACTGGGACGCGCAGTTCGCCTACTGGTTTCGGATGAACCCGGAGGAATCGCATTTGGTGATCGACGCGGGAACGGGGAAGGTGGTGCGGACGCAGTCGCTCGTGAGGGACGTGGACTATCGGCGTTGGAACCGGGAGAAAGGCGCTTATGAGTTGCTCGAGAAGGTGAACCTGCGGGCGACGAAGGACTCGCTGCCGTTAGCCGAGGGGGAGGTGCTGCGGGTGCAGCCGGCTTGGCACGCGAACATCGTGGTGGACGGGTTTCACTACTTCCTGGTCAGCGCGGGGCACCGAAGGAATCGGAAGCCGCCGAAGGGCCGGGCGGGGCCAGCTTATTGCGTGGCGCGGGTGAATGTGGCGAGTCCTTCG
>JBKJLJ010000050.1:0-9719 GCA_046597015.1 Bryobacteraceae bacterium | reverse complement strand
GCAAACTTTTCGGGGCCAAGTTCGTCGAGGCGTTGGCGGGTGCCGGGGGGCGGCGGGAGGGGGTTATGGGGGGGGAGAACGGCAGGGCGGCATTCGTCCGGGATGCGTTTGCCTTTGACTTCGGGGTTACCGTTGACGGTAACTTCGCCTAAGTAAGTTAGTAACTTTGTAGCGCGGTCTTTGCGTTTCGAGAACTGGAAGAGCGAGGGGGTATTGGCCAGGAACGAGGTATTGATGCGTCCGGCCTGGAACTCAGGGTGGTTGACGACGTTTTCCAGGAACGGGACGTTAGTTTTAACGCCGCGAATGCGGAATTCACGGAGGGCGCGGTCCATGCGCGCGCAGGCTTCCGGAAAGTCTCTGCCCCAGGCGGTGACTTTGACGAGGAGGGAGTCGTAGAACGGCGTGATGACGGCGCCGCCGTAGGCGCTGGCACCGTCGAGGCGGATGCCGAAGCCGGCGGGGGAGCGATAGGTTTGGATTTTGCCGTAGTCGGGAACGAAGCCATTGGCGGCATCTTCGGTGGTGACCCGGCACTGGAGGGCGGTGCCGTGGAGGGGGATTTTGTCCTGCGCCGGGAGGTTCATCTCCGGGCCGTGCAGCGCTAGCCCCTGGGCGATTTGGATTTGGCAGTGCACGATGTCGATGCCAGTGATCATCTCGGTGACGGTGTGTTCGACCTGGACGCGGGGATTGACTTCAATGAAGAACCACTCGCCGGTGTCGGTATCGACGAGAAATTCGACTGTGCCGGCGTTGTAGTAACCGGCTTGGCGGGCGAGGCGTACGGCGGCGTCGGCGAGTTCCTGGCGGATGCGCGGGTCGAGGCCGATGGCCGGGGCGACTTCGACGACCTTCTGATGGCGCCGCTGGACGGAGCAGTCTCGTTCGTAAAGGTGCATAACCTCGCCGTGTTTGTCAGCGAGGATTTGGACTTCGACGTGGCGGGGGCGGCGGATATAGCGTTCGATGAAAACGGAGTCGTTGCCGAAGGCAGCGGCGGCTTCGGCTTGGGCTTCGGCGAGGCGGGCGGGGAGTTCTTCGGCGGTCTCAACGACGCGCATGCCCCGACCACCTCCTCCGAAGGCCGCTTTAACGATGACGGGGAAGCCGATTTTCTCGGCGGCGGCGACTGCTTTGGCAGGATCTTTGATGGGCTTTTCCGTACCTGGGACGACGGGGACATTGGCCTTTTCTGCGAGACGGCGGGCGGCCGTTTTGTCGCCTAGCATCTCGAGGAGGTTTGCGCTGGGTCCGATGAAGGTAATGCCGTACTTTTCGCAAGCGCGAGGGAGGGCGGGATTTTCGCTGAGGAATCCGTAGCCAGGGTGAATCGCGTCGACGCCTTTTTCGGAGGCTAAAGCGCAAATGCCATCGACGTCCAGATAGGCCTGTACTGGGCCTTTTCCCTCGCCGATCAGGTAGGCCTCGTCGGCCTTGAAGCGGTGGAGGCTGAGGCGATCCTCTTGAGAGTATACGGCGACGGTTCGAATACCGAGTTCATTGGCGGCACGTAGAATGCGGATGGCGATTTCGCCGCGATTGAGAGCTAGAAGTTTTCGCATAGGGGGGGACGCAAGAAAGCAGTTTCCTTAGTTTGGCATAGGCTAGTGACCTTCTTCGTGCTTTCCCCATTGGCTCATGAAAGCTTCTTCGGCGAGGGCTTGTTCCTCCCGAGCGCTATCGAGTTCCCAGCGTTGGCGAGTGCGGTCGCGTAGTTTCTCGAGAAGTTGTTGATTTCGCTTGGCTTCCATGACACGAGCGTTCTGTTCCTGAATACGCGCGATGCACTGGGCGGCAATTTGGGCCTGACGACGTCTTTCGATGGCGGCCCACCGACGGTAGGCATCCATTTGAACGAGGGATTCACCAACGAGGACTCGATTAGGATTCAATAGTTCGGCTTCGTCTTTCTGGAGTTGGTGAGCAAACTCCTGCTGCCGGTTTTGGATGGTTTGTAATTCGGCGCAGAGGAACGCCAGCTTGGCTTCGGCTGCTTCGGCTTGCTGGACGCGGAGACGGAGGACCCCGGCTAGCGAGAAGGCGTATCGCTTCATAAAAACTTGGTCATAGAAGCTTGGTCGGGGCTGCCCGGTCATGGCAGCTAGGCGAGTTCGGTGGCGAGTGCGGTGAGGCGTTGGAGGGTGCCGTCCCGAGTGACTTTTTCTTCGGGCGGTTGGCGGAGAAAGAGTTCGAGAGCCTGGCGGGTCCGGATGGCGGCGTCGAGTTGGGGGTTGCTGCCGGCGGCGTAGGCCCCGAGATTAATCAAGTCTTCGGCGCGATGATAGGCGGACATGGCTTCGCGGACTTTGCGCATGGCCTCTTTTTGAGCGGGCGTGGCGATTTGGCTGGAAAGGCGGCTGACGGACTGGAGGATATCGATGGCGGGGTAATGGCCGGCGGCGCCGAGGTCACGGGAGAGGATGATGTGGCCGTCGAGGATGCCGCGGGTCGCGTCGCAAATGGGTTCGTTGAAATCGTCGCCTTCGACGAGGACGGTGAAGAAACCGGTGATGGAGCCTCCTTCGAAGTTCCCTGCGCGTTCGAAGATTTTGGGGAGCAGGTTAAAGACCGAGGGGGGGTAGCCTTTTTGACTGGGCGGTTCGCCCGCGGCGAGGCCGATTTCGCGTTGGGCCATGGCGAGACGGGTGACCGAGTCCATCACAAGGAGTACGGCTTTGTTTTGGTCGCGGAAATACTCGGAGATGGCGAGGGCAACAAAGGCGGCGCGGAGGCGGAGGGGGGCTGGTTGGTCGGACGTGGCGACGATGACGACCGAGCGCGCGAGCCCTTCCTTGCCGAGTTCGTGTTCAATGAAGCCGCGAACTTCCCGATTGCGCTCGCCGATGAGAGCGATGACGCTGATGTCGGCGAAGTTATGTTTCGACATGCAACCGAGCAGGGTGCTTTTGCCGACGCCGCTTCCCCCGAATAGGCCGATGCGCTGGCCCTTGCCGCAGGGGAGCATGCCGTCGATGGCGCGAATTCCGGTGATGAGCGGGTCGTGGATATGTGGCCGGGCGAGCGGACCAGGAGGGGAGGCATAGAGGGGGTAATAGGATTTGGCATCGATGGCAGGTCCACCGTCCATGGGGCGGCCGAAGCCATCGAGGACGCGCCCAAGGAGGGCGTTGCCGACCGGTACTCGCGCGGCTTCGCTGCGCGCGACGATGCGATCTCCCATTTGTAAGCCGTCCGTTTCTTCGAGGGGCATCGAGAGTAATTTGCCGTTGCGGAAGCCGATTACCTGGGTACGAATGCTTCGCCCATTGGCCGCGCGGATTTCGCAGAAATCACCGAGGCCGGCAGCGGGGCCGTCGGATTCGACGAGAAGGCCAATTTGTTGGGCCACTTTGCCGCTGGCCACCGTAGTGGACATGCGGGCGAGACTGCGTAGGTAACGGGTGGTGTCGAGACGGTCGAGAATAGGCATACGGAAAGGATCAGCGGGCGTTAGCGAGGTCAGCGAAGCCGCGTTCAATTTCTGCGAGCTGGGTTTGGATCCCGGCGTCGACGAGGCCTCGGACGGTCTCGAAAAGAACGGCTCCGCGTTCGAGAGCCGGGTCTGGGCAGATTTCGATAGTTTGTGGCAGGCCTATCGCTTGCAGATGGCGTTCGAGGGCGGCGGCATCGGGCGGTGCGAGGCGGATACGGTAGATTTCGCTCGAGTTGAGGCCTTCGAGCGCCGCTTTGATGACCCCTTGAAGAGAGGTGGGGTCGATGGTGAGTTCGCGTCGGATGATTTTGCGGGCGATGGCGGTGCTGAGTTTTACGAGTTCCTGCTCACTCTCGCGTCGATAGTCGGCACGATAACCGGCTACTTCGGCGACGGCCCGGGCGAGTTTTTGAATGGCCGAGTCGAGGAGCGCGTGGGCTTTTGACAGACCGACGGTTTCGCCATCCCGCAGGCCGACCTGGCGGGCCTGTTCCAAGCGGCCTGGCAGTTCGGCTTCCAGGGCGGCGAGTTGACGTTCGAGTTGAGAGATATGAAGGGATTGCTGTTGATGTAGCTCTTCATGCCCGCGCTCCTCTCGACCTTGGGCATCACCGTGGGTGATGTCGCCATGGGCAAAGTCATTCGGGACAACCAACCAGTCTTCCGTGATCGGTAGGTCGGCACCGCGGATGATTTTAGACGACATATTGATCGCCGCCGCCGCCGCCCTTCATGCTGATTGTGCCGTCGTTTTCCAACTGGCGGACGACCGCGATTACTTGCTGTTGCGCACTTTCGACGTCCTTGATCTTGATAGGCCCGAGGGAGTCCATGTCTTCGCGCATCATTTCTGATCCGCGTTGGGACATGCAGACCAGGAAGTGGTTGCGGAGTTGTTCGCTGGTGCCCTTGAGGGCGACGGTCAGAATTTTCCGGTCGACGCGAGACAAAATTTCCTTGATCGCGCCTTGGTCGATGGCCAGCAGGTCTTCGAATACGAACATCAAGTGGCGAACCGTCTCCACGAGGGCGGGGTCTTCTCCCTCGATTTTTTCAAGAATTTCTTTGCTCGAAGCGGTGTCGAGACGATTAAACATTTCGGCGACAGCGCGGACGCCGCCGTAGGATTCGCGGCTGAGTTCCCCGAGGTTTTTCAACTTCTGCCCGATGATGGTGGCGATCCGGGCGATGATGTCAGGCGAGATCTGATCTAAATTCGCCATGCGAAGGGCCACATCGGCACGGATTTCGGCCGGGAGCGCGTTTAAGAGCGCCGCGGCCTGGGAGGAGTTGAGGTGAGAAAGGATGAGTGCGATCGTTTGCGGATGTTCGCTGTGAATAAACTTGGCGAGTTGCTGTGGATCGGCTTTCTGAAGCGCGTCAAAGTTGGCCGCGTCGACGCCGATTGTCTTCATTAAGCGGTCGAGCAGAAACTGGGCATGGTCAGGCGAGAAAGCGTTCAGCAGGATTTTTTTGGCGTAGTCGACGCCGCCTTTGAGGACATAGTCGTGGGCGACGGTCATTTGGTAATACTCTTCGAGAATAGACTCGGCGGTTTCGGCGTTCATATGCGGGATGCGGGCGATCTCGCGACCGATGAAGTGCACTTCTTCTTCGTCCAGGCACTGCATGAGCCTGGCGCTCGTGCCTTCGCCGAGAATGACCATCAGCATGGCGGCTTTGCGCATGCCAGGGAGCTTAGAGCGGGCTGGTGCGGGTGCCGCAGTATTGGGAGCTGACATAAGAATTCTCTCGGTCCTCGGTTATTCGGACTCGCGGAGCCAGACGCGGACGATGTGGGCCATACGCTCGGGTTCTTTTTCGACTTCTTCGGCGAGGAACTTTTGCAGAATATCTAGTCGGCTGACTTGTACTTCGCCCGGACGCAGGGATTGAATCGCTTCCATGGTTAACCGATCCCGATCGGCGGCTTCCTGGGCCAGTTGCTCGCGGAGACGCTTCAGATCCGCCTTTGTATCGCGGGGGTCGAGGGAGCCGTTTTCGAGGCTGGCTCGATCCTGGGCCGCATCCAGGGCGCCCGCCATACCGCCTTCGAGTTCAGCCTTTTCTCTCTCTTTAGCGGCGATCGCTAGCGCCGTTCTGACTGCCTTCTTTTCGGCGGCCTTCAGCCGGAATGCCTTTGCGGCGTTAATGGTATTGCGGATGAGCAGCATCGGCACGGCCAGGAAGGCGAGGACGAATACAATGATCAAGACCGGTAGCCACTGCTGTTCCACCATCCATTGGGCGTGGCCCTCGAGCGGGAGGCGGAGCCATTCCGGGATGACGTTTGGCAGGGTGATGCGTGCTTTTGGGATCGCGACCGGAGGCGGCTCCATGGTGCTATGGGCGGCATCAAACGGAAGGGCCTCGACGGTAAGCAGGTCACCGCGACTTTCCTGGAAGCCGACTACGGCGGCGACGACTTCGCGGATCGCTTTCATGCGCTCCGGTTTGGGCGCTTCCACAATCTGTTTTTGGCCCTCGAAGCGGAGGGTGTGGTCCAGCAAAACCGAGACGGAGAGACGCTTGACTTGACCCTGGGGGAACTGAATGCGGCGAACGACGCGGCTGGTTTGAAATGTCGTATTCTCCATTTTGCGATAGACTCCCGCGCTTGGGCCGCCGCCGGGCCGGGAAGTAGGCCGGGGGAGATTAGAGGGAGTACCGGGAACGCCATTGGGGCCGGGGAGGCCTGAGCCGTCCTCGGAGCGCTGAGCGGTAACCATTACTGAGCGGGTCGGGTCGTAGGACTCTTCGCTTTGATCTCCGCTGGACAGATCGCAATCAAGCGAAACAGCAGCACGGAACCGTTCTGGACCCAGAAGCGGTTCTAAGGTGTCTTGAATTTTGCGTAAGAGGTCTTTTTCGAGATTCGTCCGATAAGCGATGATGGCTTCGGACGGTTCGGTGCCGTTGGGGTCGTCTTTCTTTGGCCGACTTAACAAATTGCCGCGCATGTCAAGCACGGAGATCTGGTTAGGAGACAGCCCTTCGACGGCGCTGGCGGTGAGGTGGGTAATCGCTTGAACGTTCTGGGACGATAGCTTTGAGCCGGGCCGCAGTTTAACCATGACGCTAGCTTTGGCGGCCTCCCGCCGTTCCAGGAAAATGCTGTTCTTGGCGAAAGTAATGTGGACTCTAGCCTGTTCTACCTCACTCAAAGACATCACTGACCGCTCGAGCTCGCCTTCGACCGCGCGGTGATAGTTCACTTGTTCGGAGAATTCGCTGGCCCCGAAATTGGCTTTGTCGAACAGTTCGAAGCCGATGCGGCCAGACTTGGGCAATCCGGCGGAGGCCATTTGGATGCGGAGTTCGTCTAGCTTTTCCGCGGGCACTTTGATGGTGGTCCCGTTATCGGCCAGCCGGAACTCGATTCCGGTTTCGCGAAGGCGATTGACGACCAGACCGGCATCTTCTCCGCTGACGTTTTGGAAGAGCGGTTTGAAGTTTTGTTCCTTCTGATGACGCGAGACCAACAAGATGCCAACCAGTAAAAGGACGGCGGTGCAGCTGACGACAGTCTGCTGGCGCAGGCTCAGGCGAAGCCAAAGTTGTTTCAACTGTCCGATATATGCGCTCATAGCAATTTAGGCCGCCGAATCAAAGCGGCATGCGCATGATTTCTTGGTAAGCGGACACCACCTTATTTCTCACTCCGAGAAACATTTCGAAGGCGACTTCGGCTCGCTGTCCGGTCAGGACGACCTGATGGAGTTCCTCATCCCCCCCAGAAAGGAAATTGTTCGAGGACTTGTCGGCGTCCAACCGAAACTGTTCGACCCGTGCGATGGCGTCGGTCAAAACGGATTGAAACTCTTCACCGGTGGACTTGTCAGCCCCGCCGATCGGAGACTGTGGGGTGATCGGGGCTATGCCCTTTAGGCCGAGCATGGCGATTTTGTCCATCGTAGCGTTCCGCTCCTTGCGTCGTAACGGCCAGCGGCTTAGCCGCGCATAATGTCAAGGGTCTTTTGAATCATGTCTTTCGCAGCCGCCATGGCGGCGACATTACTTTGATAACCGCGGCTGGCGTTCATCAAGTCGACCATCTCTTCGGCGGGATTCAAGTGGGGATAGGCAACGTAGCCCTGCGGGTCGGCGTCGGGATGGCCGGGTTGGTAGCGTTTGTCGGGTTCGCGCTGATCCTGCAGCACTTCAGCGACTCTCACGCCCTGCATCGGGGCACCGCCCATTTGGGAACTACCGGAGAGTTGCCTCTGAAAGATATTTGAAAACGGGCCCTCTGCGCTTGCGGTTTCAAAGACGACATCCTTTCGCCGATACGGCCCGCCTTCGGGGGTGCGGGTGGTTTCCGCATTAGCGAGATTTTCGACAAGAACTTCGGCCCGCTTGCGCTGGGCGGACATGCCCGAGGCGCTTACCGATAACAAGTTGAAGAGGCTCATCCGTTCCTTCCATCCTGAATCGCCATTTTTATGTGCTTGAATTCCCCTCGAGCTTGCATCGCGGCGAACTGGAACCGAATCGTATTTTCGGCGAGGAGGCGAGCCTGCTGGTCCATGTTGACGTTGTTGCCGTCATTGCTGACGGTCAGCCCTTCGGGTTCCACGACCGTAGGGCTTGCTCCTTTCGCGAGAGTCAGAAACTCCCGCTGAAAGTCGATGTCCTGCGTTTTGTATCCGGGAGTATCGACGTTGGCGATATTGGAGGCGACCAGCTTCTGCCGGACGCTCAATAGGTTGAGGTAGTGTTCCTGAGTTGCGGCAATGCGATCAAACATGTCACAGATGCATTAGCACGCTCGTTGCCAATCGGCCGCACCGGCCAAAACCCGAGTAAAGTCGCCACAATTATGTCAGTGGCGACTATAAGTTGTCGGATAGGCGCGTTCCATTTCGGAAGCAATTTCGATTGCGGTCCCAATTTGGATCAGATCACCTTGGCCAATTCCGGGACAACGAAGAGCGGTATCGCGCCAGAGGGTCCGGTCAGCGACCAGTTCGGGCCAGAAAGGGAAGAGGCGACACTGAGTCGGTTTGACGGTGTGGATGGAACAGCCGTCGGGTTGAAGAAATCGGCACTGGCTTCCTTTCGGCTTCCGGAGGCGAAGCAGGTGCTTGGTGCGATAGACGTAGTGGGCTTCGAACTCGGCGGGGGTCAAGTCGATGAACGCAGCGGCGCGGATCATGTCATCTTCCGTGAGATAGACATAGCCTCGAGTGTCGCAACATTTGATGCATCCCCTTCGGCAGCTAAAGCGTAAGCCCTCTTCCTGTTCCACGTAATGTTGAATATAGCAGTTCAGGACGACGAAAGAAGAACCGCCAGAACGAGGGTTCGCTGCTGCCCTTGCGGTAATCGTGCCCGGTAAGGATGCCACCCGGGCTAACTCTAAGCCTCCAAGCTTGATGCAGACGGGTTAGAGTGTAAGAACCGTGATGAATACCAGCCGCCGACATTTTCTGGCCGCCGCCCTAGCCGCCAGCCAGGCCCATGCCGCCTCGCCCTACGAATTTTCGGTTTTCTCGAAACACCTGCATTTTCTCGGCTGGCCGGAGATGGCCGCCGTCGCCAAGGAAATCGGTTTCGATGGCATCGACCTAACCGTGCGCAAGGCGGGCCATGTGTTGCCCGAGCGAGCGGCGGAGGATCTGCCGAAGGCAAAAGAGGCCATCGAACGGGCCGGGTTGAAGTTGACCATGATCACCTCGGACGTCGTTGATGTGACGAGCCCGTATGCTGTGGCGGTATTGCGGACGGCGGCCAAGTTGGGGGTGAAGCACTATCGATGGGGCGGTTTTCGCTATCAGGAGAACGGTAAATCGCCGGCGGATCAGTTGGCGGAGTTGAAGCCGAAGGTGAAGGAGTTGGCGGCGCTGAATGGCGAGCTGGGTCTGTGCGCGATGTACCATACCCATTCGGGTGTGAACCAGATTGGGGCGTCGATGTGGGATCTTTGGTTGCTGTTGAAGGACAACGATCCGGCGCAGGTAAGTTTCAATTACGACATTGGCCACGCGACCGTAGAGGGAGGGCTGGGCGGATGGGTGCATAGTGCACGGCTGGCGGCCCCGTTTACCCGAGGCGTGGCGTTGAAGGATTTTCGGTGGGAGAAGGGGCCGAAAGGGTGGCGGGTGCAGTGGTGTCCGATAGGGGAAGGTATGGTCCAATTCGACAAGTACTTCCCGATGATGAAGGCGTCGGGGTTTCGAGGGCCATTGCAAGTCCACTACGAGTACGATTTGGGCGGCGCGGATAAGGGGATGACGAAGATCACGATCGAACCCAAACAAGTGTTTGCGGCGATGCGGAAGGA
>JBKJLJ010001023.1:0-5284 GCA_046597015.1 Bryobacteraceae bacterium | reverse complement strand
GAATCGACTTACGACCTCGTCCTGCTCGACCTCATGATGCCCGATAAGTCGGGCCTCGAAGTCCTCGCCGAAGTCCGCCAACGCGACCGCTCGACGCCCATCTTCCTCATCACCGCGTACGGCTCCATCGACGTCGCCGTCCGCGCTCTCAAGTCCGGCGCCAACGATTACTTCTCCAAACCCTGGGACAACGAAAAACTCCTTATCGAAATCGAACGCCAGATCGCCAAGGGCCACCTCGAACGCGAAAACGTCGAGCTCAAACGCGCCCTCAAGCAGCGCTATTCCTTCCCCAACATCGTCGGCAAAAGCGAGCGGATGCTCAAGGTGCTCGACCTCGTTACGCAAGTCGCCCCTTCCCGCGCCACGATCCTCATCACCGGCGAAACCGGCACCGGCAAAGAGCTCATCGCCAAGTCCATCCACACTAATTCCACCCGCTCCGAACAGCCATTCATCGCCGTCAACTCCGGCGGCCTCCCCCCGGACTTACTCGAATCCACCCTCTTTGGCCACGTCAGAGGCGCCTTCACCGGTGCCATCGCCTCCCACAAAGGCGTCTTTGAAACCGCTAACCGCGGCACCATCTTCTTCGACGAAATCGGGAACATCTCCCTCGAAACCCAAGCCAAGTTACTCCGTGTCATCCAGGAACGCGAGTTTATGCCTCTCGGCTCCACCGACGTCATGCAAGTCGACGTCCGCCTCGTCGCCGCGACCAATGAAGATCTCAAAAAATTGGTCGAGGAACGCCGCTTCCGTGAAGATCTCTACTACCGCCTCAACGTTATTAATATACCCCTCCCGCCCTTGCGAGACCGCAAAGAGGATCTCCCCCTCCTCATCCAGCACTTCTTCGATCGCTTCTGCCAGGAAAACTCAAAATTCCTCACCCCCAGCGGCAAATCCTCCCTTCAGTTCGAACCCGACGCCCTCCAACTCCTCGTCGAACACAACTGGCCCGGTAATGTGCGCGAACTCGAAAACGCCGTCGAACGCGCCGTCGTCCTCTCTAACGGCCCCGTCGTTCCCGTCACGGTCCTCCCGGATTCGCTTCTCCATTCCGGCGGCATAAAAATCCGCACTGACTCCACCGGCAACGTCCCCTCCGACGCCTCCCTCTACGAAATCGTCGCCGCTTTCGAACGCCAGCGCATCATCCAAGTCCTCGAAACCGTGAACTACTCCCAGACCGAGGCCGCCGAAATGCTCCGCATCCCCCTATCCACTCTCAACCAAAAAATCAAACGACTCTCGATCGATATCAAAAAGGGCAGCCGGCCCTCTTGACCTTTGCTCTGGCCCTCCTCCTCGTCGTAGGCCCCTTGCTCTTTCGACCCGCCTGTCAAGCCCTCGGCATCGTCCTGCTCCACCATTAGCCAAACGTCTACCGAATACTCAGCGTCCCCCCGTCCACCGGCAGCCCCACGCCGGTTATGAACTCGGCCTCGTCACTGCACAAAAACAGCGCCGCGTGCGCCATCTCTTCCGGCCGCGCCATCCGTCCAATCGGCTGTGCTTTTGATAACTTCTCGAACATCTCCGCCTCCCGGCCCGGATAATTTTTCGCGATGAACCCATCCACAAACGGAGTATGTACCCGCCCCGGCAGCAATGCGTTACAGCGGATCCCCTTATCCAGGAAATCCTTCGCCACCGAGTAAGTCATCGCCAGCACCGCTCCCTTACTCGTCCCGTAAGCAAACCGGTCCGCAATCGCCATCACCGAAACACACGAAGCCAGGTTCAGCACGACGCCGCCCCCGTCGGCCACCATATGCCGCAACGTCGACCGCAAACAGTTGGCCGGCCCGAAAACATTCACCCGCTGCACCCGCTCAAACTCCGCTTCGCTCGTCGTCAACGCGTTCCCTACGTGCGCAATCCCGGCGTTGTTCACAAGGATGTCGATCCGGCCCCGGCGAGCGTGGATCTCCTCCACCACCGCCTCCACCCGCGCCCCGTCCGCCACGTCGCACACGCTCACCACCGCCCCGTCCACCGCACAGGCGTCTCGCTCCAGCACTTCCACCACCGCCCCCTCGGCCAGGAATCGCTGCACAATCGCCAGCCCGATCCCCGACGCCCCGCCCGTCACAATTGCCGTCTTCCCCGCTAAACGGCCCATTTAGCGCACCCCCGGCGCCTTGGCAGTAGCCCGATACACATAGCCCGTCACCCGCGCCATGTCCGAACTCGTCAAATACAAGGAGCGATTGTCCGCGCCCCGCCCAAACTTCATATTCGTCAAAGCTTTTTGCTCGGTCGTTATCTTTTCCACAATCGCACCGCCCGGCGTCAGTCGGTACGCCGTCCCATGCGAATAACAGGTGAGCCAAAGGTTCCCCAACTCATCCACGTCCATCCCGTCCGCCTGGCAAGGCTCGATCGTCGCCAACTCCCGCGCGCTGGTGTGTGTTCCGTCTTTATTCAACTGAAACGATTCGATTTTCGATGTATTCGCCGCCACGTTGTGCGCCACATACAGCGTCAACTTATCCGGACTCAAGATAATTCCGTTCGGCCCGGTCAGATCCTTGCTGAATACACTAACTTTCTTATCGGGAGTGATCTGGTAGATTGTCCCCTTCGGAGCCGTCCCGTCATACCCGTTCGGGGCCGTGAAGTAAATCGTTCCATTCGGGTGCACCACCAGGTCGTTCGGCCCTTTGCTCACCCCGGGCATCACGTCGAAATTCTCCGCCACCACCGTCACTTTCTTATCCGGGCTTACCTTCAGAATCTGCTGCTCCCCGGTCGCCGTCAGGAAGATGTTGTCGTTATCGTCGATCCACAATCCGCCTGGCCCCTCCTTGGTCGCCACGGCCAGATATGGTGTGGCGCCGTCCTTGGCCGTCCACGAAACAATCCCCTTATACGTTCCCCGCGAAGTAAAGTACAGCGTTCCCTTCGAATCAATCGCCGGCCCTTCCGTGTTGCCCCACGATGGGTCACTCGCAATCAACTCCGCTTTCGTTTCGGGCACCACACTCGCCGAACCCCGAAAGGCGGGCTCGGTCGATTTCGTCGCACTACACGCGCTCCCGAGTAGAATCACTGGCAGAAATAGCAGATAACGGTTCATATCTTGGTTTAGGTTATGCGACTTTGCCGGTCATTGCAAGCGGTGTAGAATGATCCTGTTCGCGGAGTGGGAAGCGGAAACTCAGCTACATCCGCGCTAACCGCTCCCCCGCCGCCTCCAGCGTCTCGGCCGTCTTGCAGAAGCAGAACCGGACAAATTTATACCCCAGCTCCGGGCGAGAAAAGAAACTCGAACCCGGCACCCCCGCCAGTCCAACGTTGTGGATCAGATGCTGTACGAATGCCGTGTCATCCGGAAATCCAAACGCGGAAATATCGGTCATCGTGTAATAGGCCCCCCGCGGCGTGAAGCACCCGAACCCCGCCCCGGTCAAATAACCCTCCAGCTTCCGGCGGCGCCAATCGTAATGGTTCCCCAACTCGGCGTAGTAAGCGTCCGGCGCCTGTAACGCCGCCACCGCCGCATACTGCAGCGGCGTCGCCGCCCCCACCGTCAGAAAGTCATGCACCTTCCGAATCCCGTCCGTCAGGTCCGGACTCGCGAGCACCCAACCCACCCGCCAACCCGTCACGCTGTAGGTCTTCGAACAGCTGTTCACCAGTACCGCCCGCTCCCGCATCCCCGGCAAAGTCATCATCGGGATGTGCTCGGCCCCGTCGTACAGAATGTGTTCGTAGATCTCGTCCGTAACGCACAGCGCGTCGTACTCCTGGCATAATTCCGCAATCAAGGTCAACTCCGCCCGGTCAAACACCCGCCCCGTCGGATTATTCGGCGAGTTGATGATGATCGCCTTCGTCTTCGCGCTAAACGCCCGCCGTAACTCCTCGGCGTCGAAACCCCAATCCGGCGCGTGCAGCGTCACCAGCTTCCGCGTCGCCCCGCACAACTGTAAGTCGGGATGATAGTTCTCGTAGTAAGGCTCGAAGACGATCACCTCGTCGCCCGGATCCACCAGCGCCAGCAACACCGCCGCCATCCCCTCGGTCGCCCCGCAAACCACCGTCACCTCGCGCGCCGGGTCAATCTCCAATCCATAATGCCGCCGCGCCTTCTCCGCAATCGCCTGCCGTAAAGGGGGAATCCCCCACGTGATCGGATACTGATTATGATCGGACGCAATCGCCTCCGCCGCCGCCGACTTCAGCCACTCCGGGGCAGGGAAGTCAGGGAAGCCCTGCGCCAGGTTAACCGCCCCGGCGGCAATTGCCTGCCGCGTCATATCACGGATCACAGATTCGGTAAACTCGGCGGTGCGGGCGCTGCGAAAGCGAGGACGCGCGATAGGGCTCATCGTTGTACGGTAACTCGTCCGCCCCTCCGGCGTAAAGTACCGCATATGATAGCGGCATGGCCAATGTATCTTTCCCCGTCCCTCCCGGAGCCTGCGACAGCCACACCCACATCTTCGGCGACTTCCCCATGGTCCCGGATCGCAAGTACACCCCCGAACCCGCCGGCCCCGCCGCCATGGCCGCCCTCCATCGCTCCCTCGGCGTCGAACGCGTCGTCATCGTCACCCCCAGCGTCTACGGAACCGACAACGCCAGCACTCTAGCCGGCCTCAAAGCCCGCGGAAACTCCGCCCGCGGTGTCGCCGTCGTCTCTCCCCAGGCCCGCCCCGAACAACTTCAAGTCCTCCACGACGCGGGCATCCGCGGTATCCGCCTCAACCTTGCCACCGCCGGCATGGCCGACCCCGTGGTCGCCGCAGCCCGCCTGAAATGGGCCGCCGATCAGGTCGCTGAACTCGGCTGGCACGTCCAGGTCTATACCACCCTCGACGTCATCGCCGCCCTCTCCAACGTCGTCGCCGGCCTCGCCGTGCCCGTCGTCTTCGACCACTTCGGAGGGGCCCGTGCCCAACTCGGCCCTAAACAACCCGGCTTCGCCGACCTCGTCAAATTGGTGGCCTCTGGCCGCGCCTATGTAAAAGTCTCCGGGGCTAATCACATTTCCAACCGGGGCCCCAACTATCCCGACTGCCTCCCTCTCGCCAAAGCCCTCATCACCGCCAACCCCGACCGCGTCCTCTGGGGCACCGATTGGCCCCACCCCGATGCCACTTCCAAAACCCCGCTCCGGCCCACCCCGTTTCACCCCGTCAACGACGCCCTGCTCTTCAGCCAACTTGCCACTTGGGCGCCCATCCCCGCCGTCCGTGACAAAATCCTGGTCGACAATCCGGCCCGTCTCTACAGCTTCCGGTAATTTCCTACCCCCCCTCCCCCTTCATAC
>JBKJLJ010001004.1:0-4509 GCA_046597015.1 Bryobacteraceae bacterium | reverse complement strand
CCCTTACGGTCGCGGGACGGTGCTGGGGCGGTCGCGGGGCGGTGCTGGGGCGGCCGCGGGACGGTGCTGGGGGGTGCGGCGAGGCTCGGCGACGGGCGACGGGCGCTGCTCGAGATGGCTAGAGCATCTTGCGCAGGTCGTCGAGCGATAGGCGACCGGTGTAGATGGCCATTCCGAGCGCTGCGTGTACATTCATCGATTGCAGCGCCCTCACATCGTCCAACGTCGTCACTCCCCCCGCCGCAGTTAGTTCGTGAGTCGGCCACAGAGCGGCTCGCAGGCGGCGAAACCAATCTAAATCGGTTCCCTGCATCATTCCTTCCTTATCCACGTAGGTGCACAAGAAGCCGCAACAGTAGGGTTCCAACTCACTGATCAACTCTTCAGCCGTGAAGTTCAGGGACTCCGTCCAGCCCTTCACCGCGATCTTTCCGCCTTTCGAATCGAGGGCGATCAGAAGTTTTTCGGGGCCTACGGCGGCTACGATCTCGCTCAACAGCGCATGGTTCGGACCATCGGCCCGGAAGGCGGAGGTGCCGATGATGATCCGATGCGCGCCCTGGTCGGCCAGTTTTTCCGCTCGCTCCGGACTGCGGACCCCTCCGCCAACGCGGCAGCGGGCCTTCGCGCAAAGAGCCTCGACAATCGCGTCGTTTTCGCCTTTGCCAAGGGCGGCGTCGAGGTCGATGACCTGGATTTCCGGGAAGCCGGCGAACTTGGCGAGCATTACCTCGGGCGCGTCCCCTTCCAGAGCCTTCTCTTTGCCCTGGATCAGCTGTACTACTTTGCCGTCCATCAGATCAATGCAAGGTAAAATCACTTCGTTCTCCGCACGACAATGCCGCGCTTATCTAGAAACTCTTTGAGGTCGTCGACGGTGTACGTTCCGAAGTGAAATATGCTGGCGGCCAAGGCGGCGTCGGCTTCTCCTTCAGTTAGTACCTTGAGGAAATGCTCGGGTTTGCCGGCTCCTCCGCTGGCGATGACGGGGATGCGGGTGGCGCGGGAGACGGCGGCGGTCAACTCGCAATCGAAGCCGTCCTGAACGCCGTCGGTATCCATTGAGGTCAACAGGATTTCGCCGGCCCCGAGTTCCATGCCCTTGGCGGCCCAAGCGACGGCGTCGATGTTCTCGTCGACGCGGCCGCCTTTGGTGAAGACGTTCCAGCCGCCGCCGCCAAGGCGCCGGCGGGCGTCGATGGCCAGGACCACAGCCTGGGCCCCGAATTCGTTCGAGAGTTTGGTGATGAGTTCCGGTTCGCGGACCGCGGCGGTGTTGACGCTGACTTTGTCGGCACCCGCCAGGAGGATTTTGCGGGCATCGACGATGGAGCGAAGGCCGCCGCCGACGGTGAGCGGGATGAACACCTTTTGGGCGGTGCGGGCGACGACGTCGACCATCGTTTTGCGTTCGTCGCTGGAGGCGGTGATGTCAAGGAAGACGAGTTCATCGGCACCTTGGGCGTTGTAGCGTTCGGAGAGTTCGACGGGGTCGCCTGCGTCGATGAGATTGACGAAATTGACGCCTTTGACGACCCGTCCGGCGGTGACGTCGAGGCAAGGGATGATTCGTTTGGCGAGCATCGTATCAAAGGTCCACGAAGTTTTTGACAATCTGTAATCCTAGAGCGCCGGACTTTTCGGGGTGAAATTGGACGCCGTAGACGTTCTCGTATTCGAGGACGGCGGTGAAGGGTTCCGAGTAAATGCAGGTGGCCGCGGCGTGGGGGTGGGCGGGCACGTAGTAGCTATGGGCGAAGTATAAGTAGGGCCGTTCCGGGAGGTTGCGGAGGAGCTTGGAGCCGGCCTTGACTTCGAGTTCATTCCAGCCCATGTGGGGGACGCGGGCGTCGTTGGGAAACCGTTTGACCTTGCCGACGAAGAGGCCGAGGCCTTGGAGTTCCGGGGCTTCCTCGCTCTCTTCGAAGAGGGCTTGGAGGCCCAGGCAGATGCCGAGGAACGGGACCCCGGCGGAGATACGGGAGAGGATGGGCTTGCGGACGCGCATGGCGTCGAGAGTGCGGACCATTTGGCCGAAATGGCCGACGCCGGGGAGGATGATTTTTTCGGCGGATTCGAGACCGGCGGCGTCGTCGACCAGTTCGTACTCTGCTCCGATGGCGCCCAACGTGTTCAGCACACTGCGCAGGTTTCCGGCGCCATAGTCGAAGACGACTACTTTACTCATGCGGTGGTTCCTTCGAGCAGACCCTTAGTGGAGGGAAGTTGGTCTTTAAGCCGGGCGTCCTTCGAGGTCGCAAATTTCATCGCGCGGGCGAAGCACTTGAAGATGCTTTCGAGCTTGTGGTGATTGCTGCGGCCGTAGAGGACCTTGCAATGGACGTTAGCTCCGGCGTGGACGGCGAAACCATCGAAGAAGTCGTGGACTAACTCGGTCTGGAGATCGCCGACGAGGCGAACTTTGACTAAGTCGGTGTAGACGAGGGCGGGGCGGCCGCCGAGGTCGATGGCGACGACGCTGAGGGTTTCGTCCATCGGCATGACGAAGTAGCCGGCGCGGTTGATGCCTTTGCGGTCGCCGAGGGCTTTGGCGAAGAGTTGACCGAGGGCGATGCCGACGTCTTCGACGGTGTGGTGCTGGTCGACGTCGAGGTCGCCGGTGGCGGTGAGTTCGAGATCGAAGCCGCCGTGCTTGGTGAACAGCTCCAGCATGTGATCAAAGAAGCGGATGCCGGTGGAGATTTGATACTTCCCCTTGCCTTCGATCTTCAGTTTTCCGCGGATTTGGGTTTCCTTGGTGATGCGTTCTACGGTGGCGGTTCTCATCGTTGGGCGAGGGCTCCTGCGAGTTCGTTGATGTTGTCGATGACGACGAAAGCGCCCTCAGCTTGGAGGAGGGCTACGGTATCTTGATAGCGGGTATTGGCGCGGTGGGCGACGCCGACGAAGGGCACGCCGGCGCGTTGAGCGCTACGGGCGTCGTCGACGGTGTCGCCGACATAGACGAAGTTTCGTCCGGGCAGGCCGGCCATGATCTGCAACATGCCTTCGGGGTCAGGCTTGCCGTTGGTCACGTCGTCGGCACCGACGACGGGGGCGAAGGAGAGGTTTTGTGCGAAGCGGTCGAGCGTCATTTGCGCTTCGGCGCGTTCGCGGCCGGTGAAGACGGAGAAGTCGAAAGTTTCGGCGAGGCGTTCGAAGGTGCCGGGTTCGGCGATCCACTGTTCGCGCTGCATGAGGCCGTCGTTATTGGGGCCGAAGAAGATTTGCTGGAAGTAGGCGACGACGTCGGCGTAGTCAAGGGGGACGCCGAGGTCGGCAGCGATCTTCTGGGAGAGAGCCCAATCGTTGTTCCAGCCGCCGCCGTTTTTGTACTCCTGGATCAGGTCTCGGGCGATGACCTTGCCGGTGAAGTGTTCGACGGTGCGGACGATTGTTTCGCGGTAGGACTCGGTGACGTCGACGAGCACGCCGTCCATGTCGAAAATGATCATTTCTTTCGCCATAAGTCCTCCAACTCTTTGAGTAGAATTCGCATTTGGTCCCGGGTGCCGACGGTGATGCGGACGCAGCCGGCGATTTCGTAGCTGCGGTCGCGGACGAGGACGCCGCGAGCGCGGAGGGCGTCGCGGATTTCGATGGCGCGGTCTCCCATTTGGGTGAGGACAAAATTGCCCTGGCTTTTGATGTAGGGGATGTTCAGCTTTTCGAGGCCGACGTAGAGGAGTTCGCGGGCGGCGAGGACTTCGCCGACGTAGCGTTCGATGTACTGGGTGTCGCGAATGGCGGCGCGGGCGGCGAGGACGGCGAGGGAGTTGACGGAGTAGGGGCTTTGGGCTTTTTGGAGCCATTCGACGTTGGAGGCTTGCGTGAAGAGGCAGCCGATGCGGAGGGCGGCCATGCCGTAGACCTTGGAGAACGTTCGGGAGACGAAGAGGTTGGGGTATTCCTTGATCATCCCGAGGGCGGTGACGCCGCTGAATTCGTAGTAGGCTTCGTCGATCAAAACGGCGGCGTGGGGGGCGCGTTTGAGGATGCGGATAATGCCTTCGTGGTCGACGCCGGTGCCGGTGGGGTTATTCGGATTCGAGATGAGAATGGCTTTGGTTTCGGGGCGAATGGCACCGAGGAGTTCGGCGAGCGGGAAGGCCAGTGATCCGGGGCGGTAGGCGATTTCGCGGACGGCGGCCCCGGCGACTTCGGCGTAGAATTTGTACATGGCGTAGGCCGGCTTCAGGATCAGGACGTCGTCGTCGTCATCGACATAGGTGTTGATGAGAACCTGGATGGCTTCGTCGGTTCCGTTGGTGAGGGCGAATTCGTCTTCGCCGACGCGGAAGAACGCGGCGAGTTCGCGGCGGGCGGCCCCGTATTCGGGGTAGACGGCGAGGTCGTTTTCGACGAGGTGCTCCACCAGGAACTGGGTGACCTTCTCCGAACAACCGATCGTGTTTTCGTTGAAGTCCAGACGCAGCATGCCGGTGCGGCCGCTGCTCGGCGGATGATACGGAGCCATCTTTTCAACGGCGGGACGAGGGCGTAACTTGG
>JBKJLJ010000944.1:0-7851 GCA_046597015.1 Bryobacteraceae bacterium | reverse complement strand
TATGGGCGTAGCGGCGCTGACCGATGAGGATGGAGTAGACGAGGGTGGCGAGGATTTCCTCTTTGGTGGGGGCGTTGGGGCTGGAGTAAGTCAGCGGGCAGGAGTTGACAAACTCCGTCCAAGTGTTACTCGCTTTCAGGAAGTCGATGAAGTAAGCCAGACCACCGTTTCGGGTGACGGCGGGGGCGGACTCCCAGCGAGCATTGACCGGGCCGTCAAACGTGTCGAGGCGGTGCGGCGGGGGGAAGCCGACGGGCTCGGTAAACGCTTCACCTTCCGGGTGAGAGGCAAAATACTGCGTGGGATCGCTCATCCCGTTTAGTATCAATCAATTCCAGCGTCGACTGCCACGCAGCGGCGCTTCAACTGCCGAATAAAGGATGATACGTTTCCGGGTTGCCGAAGCGGTGGAGATCTCCGGAGTGATGCGGCCGCCTGCCTAGGCCTTCAAGTGAAAGTAGGAGTGAATGTGGGGTACGCCGCGGAAGTACCAAACCATGTCCGGGCCTTCAATCTGCCAGGTGTCCCAAACTTTGTCAGAACCGATATCGTACTTGCCGTCATACCAGGAGACCTGGAGTTTGTTGATGATGTCCTTCTTCCGGATGGCTTCGATGGTGGCTTTGACATCGTCCTCGCGGAACATGGCGAGCATGCCGCGCATGGTTTCGACGAGCAGTTTCCGTTGATCGGCACTGAGTTCAGATGTTGGGAGGCCACGTTTGGCGGAAGTAATCTGGATGACGGTATCGGCCTCTTCCCCGCGAGGTTCGGCGGCGACTAAGCCCATTGCCTGCTGGCGGCCATCGAGGGCTTGGACGAACCGATTGAAGACCTTGCCCTGATACCAGTAGGGATTGCCGGGGTGATCGGGGGTCTCGTTGAAATTCTCGCGGCCCTTCTTGAGCGGGTGGGGGTAGTGCCCGTAGAAGATGGGCGCCCCTCCGAAGCCGTGGCCCTTGTCGGAGAGGGCGTTGCAGCGCCGGGTGACATGGTGGCCGGTGAAGATGAACTCGAAGTTTTTGTCATCGGGGGTGCCGAAGAAACCGGCGGAAGGAGCGTTCTTCTCCTCGCCGTACTGGTCGATGAGCACCTGATTATTGACGGCGTCGCGATAGCCGGGATTGTGCATACCGTCGAAGATTTGGCGGATGAGGTCCTGCTGGTCGCGGGTGAAACTGGAAGGGATGCGATGTTCGGGATGGATGTACCACCAGTTGCTGATGTACTGGCGTTTGGGGTGATCGACGGGCAGGCAGAGATTCTGCTTTTGGGCATCAGAGAGGCTCTTGTAGAGTTGGACGGGCAAGGAGTCGCTTTTGGCTTTTGCGGCGGCGAGGAGGTTGTCCGCGGATGAAATAGCCGATAGGGCGGCGGTTGCGCCGGCGGCCTGGATCCAGTTGCGTCGAGTGGGATTGGTCATTATGTGGTTCTCCAGTTGTTGGTGTCCAGATTTAACGTGGATAGTATATAGGAACGCGGATCCGTTTGGGGGCTGCTGGGTGTTGGCCTTATGTCAACCGTTCCGACAAAGGCGCAGGTTGAAGATCAGGGTTGGTAACGGAAATCTCGGCGGTTCCGGCTTACAACCCCTGTTCCGCTGCCTTGCGCAGCCAACTGACGGCTTTCGCCGGATCTTTCGGCACGCCTTCACCGTTGATGTACATTCGGATAAGGTTGAACTGCGTGGAGGCATCGCCCTCTTCTGCTCGCTCACGCAACCCAACGGTATTGTCCTGAGCCCGTGCGGCACTCACTGTAAAAGCAATCGCCATCACCCATCTAATCGAATTCGTCACGGAGTCATTCTAACGAGAAGTGAAGCGGTGCGGAATCGATTGAATCTGGCAGCATATTCGATTTGATCGATAACCATGCCGATGGTCCTCGACCCCCACCCGCCAAAACCATACCAGGGGATTCACTACCCCACCCTATTCATGATTGATTCCTTTTGTTCCTTCAAGTGGAGGTCATGCTGCGGCATTGTTCTTCCTCCGCTGGCACAGGGGGAAACTTTCCGTGAATCCGGCCACCCCTTGCCCAAGTTTTTTTCGGTCATAATTCCTATTTGGATCCAGACATCACTACTTTGCTGAAAGCCTGGGGCGCTGGCGACGACGCTGCGCTGGAGCAGTTGTCGCAATGCGTTTACGAGGAGCTGCGGGTGATGGCTCGCCGTCATATGAGAAACGAGCGTCAAGGCAACACGCTGCAAACCACCGCGTTGGTCCACGAAGTGTATCTGCGCCTGGTGGATGTCACCCAAGTCGAATGGAAGCACCGCGCCCAGTTTTTCGCCATCGCGGCGCAAATGATGCGTCGCATTTTAGTGGATGGCGCTCGGGCTCGCGATTCCCACAAGCGCGGGGCTGGGGCTGTACACGTTAACTTTGACCAGACCGCGGTCGTCTCGCCCGTGCCCAACCGTTCCCTCGTCGAGCTTGACGATGCACTCCTCGAATTCGCACAACTCGCGCCGCGCCAGGCCAAAGTAGTGGAATTGCGTTATTTCGGTGGCATGCAGGAGGAAGAGATCGTAGAGGTCCTTAAAATCTCGCCCCGCACCGTGCGGCGTGATTGGGAGTTTGCCCGCGCCTGGCTTGCCCGTGAATTGCGGGCCTGATCATCCGGGTTACCATGCAAGAGGCGTTACGGTCATGACACCAGATCGACTCCGGCAGATTGAGGAGCTCTATCACTCGGCGCGGGAGGCCTCCGCCCCCGAGCGGCGAGCTTTGCTCGCGCAGGCCGATTCTGAGTTGCGTAGCGAAGTGGAATCCTTGCTCGCCCGCGAGTCCGACCGGCTGATGATCGATCGCGCTGCGCTCGATGAGGCGGCTGCGGACCTACTGGTGGACGGCTCGACAATGAGCATGTTGCGGCTTGGCGCGCGCCTTGGACCGTATCAGATTCAGGGCAAAATCGGCGAAGGCGGCATGGGAGAGGTATTCCGGGCGGTCGACACGCGCCTGGGGCGGCTGGTGGCTATTAAGCTGGTCAATGAGCGATTTAGTGACCGGTTCGCGCGCGAGGCACGGGCGATTTCGGCGTTGAATCATCCCAACATCTGTACGCTGTACGATATCGGGCCGAACTATCTGGTGATGGAGTTGCTCGAAGGCGAGACGCTCGGTGCCCGGCTGAAGAAGGTGGCACTGCCGATCGATCAGGCACATCGCTTTGCTGCCCAGATTGTTGCCGCGCTGGCGGAGGCGCATGAACGCGGCGTCGTTCATCGCGACCTGAAACCGGGCAACATCATGCTCACGAAGTCCGGCGTGAAGGTTGTCGACTTCGGACTGGCGGCGTTGGAAGGAGATGACACGATAACGGGCAGCCGGATGGTGATGGGCACACCGGCCTATATGGCACCGGAACAGCGAGAGGGCAAACCTTCGGATGCCCGCGCCGACCTGTATTCGTTCGGCCTGGTTCTGTATGAAATGCTGACGGGCGCACGGGCGACGGAGGGTCGGAAACCGATTGGTTCGAAGGCGCTGGAAAAAATCGTTAGCCGTTGTTTGGAGATGGATCCCGCGCGACGATGGCAATCGGCTGGCGAACTGGCGGCGGCGCTCGAAGCTCCGCAGGGAGGCGAAAAGAGCCGAACCTGGTTGGTTCCCGCGGCCGTGATTCTGGCCGTAGCTGCTGCCGGCGGCTACTTCTACACCCATCGCCCGCCGAAACTTACGGACAAGGACACAATCGTGCTGGCCGATTTTGTCAATAACACCGGCGATCCCCTATTCGACGGCACTCTTCGCCAGGGTTTGGCGGTTCAACTGGAACAGTCGCCGTTTCTCAAAATCATGGACGACCAGCAGGTGCAGGGCGTTCTTCGGCTGATGAGTCTTCCGAGGGGCACCCGGATCACCAATCCAATCGCGCACGAAATCTGCCTGCGAGAAGGAGTAGCGGCCACGATCGACGGCACGATAGCAAGCCTAGGGAAGAGCTATGTCCTCACGATACAGGCAATCGCCTGTCACGATGGGGCGACGCTCGCCCGGGAGCAGACCCAAGCCCCAGATAAAGAGCACGTGTTGGAGGCCCTGGGAACGGTCGCGACGGCCATGCGCGGCAAGTTGGGCGAATCTCACGACTCGGTCCAGAGACTCAATCGTCCGCTGCCCGAGGCCACGACTGCTTCTCTCGAAGCTCTGCAGAGCTACTCGGCGGGTTATTCGCTGATGCATCAAGGCGATTCGCTAGCTGCAGTTCCGTCGTTCGAGCGGGCTGTCAAGCTCGATCCGAATTTCGCGATGGCTTACTACTTCCTTGGCGTAGCGTTCGACGTCGCCGGGGACATCGCGCGCATGCGAGAAAACGCCGAACAGGCCTTTCGGTTGATCGACCGCGTTACCGAGCACGAGCGTGACTCGATCGCGTCGTTCCACTCCCTTGCCACTGGCGAATTGGACAAAGCGATAGACGGCTATCAATCGGGTATCCGCGATTTTCCCCGCCGCTGGGGATTTCATAACAACCTGGGCGTGACTTACATCGAGTTGGGTAGATATGAAGAGGGGCTGCAGGAGGGGCTGGAAGCGGCTCGGTTGCAGGCCAACGCGGAACCTTCCTATCGGCGTCAACTGGACGCTTACCTTTGCCTGGATCGCCTGGGAGAGGCGAAGCAACTAGCGGAGAAACTGCGCGGGCAGGGGCTCGATCGCTCGAGGATCCATCAGCGTTTCCTCGAAATCGCTTACATCGAAGAGGATCAGGACGCTATTGCCAGGGAGATACAATGGTTCGCGGGCAAGCAGGAGGAGTACCTCAGCTTTGGATTACAGGCGGCCTATGCGAATGTCCATGGGAAGCGCCGGGAGTCGCACAAATTGTTCCAGCGAGCGGCGGAGATGGCGCTGCGCCGCGGAGTCGGGAACGCCGCCTCCGACTTCGAGGAAGCAGATGCCCGTGCCTACGCGCTGGCGGGCAACTGCCAGGCCGTGCGCCGCTTGGGGCGTCCCGCGCTGGCGCTGGCAATTTGCGGCGATGCGGCCCTGGCGGGAAAAGCCGCGGCGGAAACTTCGAAACTCTTACCCAACGGAACGCTTTGGAATGCGGTCCATCTGCCGGCAATTCGAGCCGCAGTTGCGTTGGGCCGCGATCCGGCCAAGAGTGTGGAATTGCTGGCATCGGCTGCCCCATACGAACGCGCCTATCTCGAAGTGAGTTACTTGCGGGGTTTGGCCTATTTGCATCTGAAAGACGGGATGAAGGCGGCCGATGCGTTTCAGAAGATCGTGGATCACAAAGGTGCCAATTGGGCCAATGACTGGCGTCATCCTTTTCAAGGACAGTTCTACTCGCTCTCGTATTTGGGGATGGCGCGTGGCTACTCGCTCGCGGGCGACAAGGCGAAGGCTACAGCGGCATTCCAGGATTTTCTCGCCTTATGGAAGGATGCTGACGAGGACCTTCCGGTTCTTCAGCAAGCTAAGGCGGAGTTTGAGAAGCTGCGGTTAGAGAGGGGCGGCAAAGGATGATCGTGGATGGGTTCCGGGAGTGGGGGCAAGGCGCCATCGGGAGCTTCGCGACGAACCTCGCGGGGCTCATGTTTTCGCCAAGTGGCAGCTAGCAGGACGAGCTAATTCTGACCCTCACTGTCGCCGATTCGCCGTAACGGAATCAAACATATTGTCCTTTCGCCTGTTCGCCGGAAGGCGTTCCCGTGGCGGCAAGAGTACGCATCCACCTCGGGACCCGCGTGGCGGTAGATCAACCCCATTCGCGTGGGTGGCCCAGCAGGGGAGCAAATTCACTTCGAATCGCGGAGAGCTTCGGCGGTCGACAGCGCTGGTCGTAGGGAGCCAGGTACCCCTTGCTGTCCTGATGAACCAGGCCAAGGCGAACTCGATCAATCCAGCCAATTCGTACCGGACTTGCCAGTTTTCGCCTTCCTCGGGAGGAGAGGCCACTTCGGACCTGCTCCATGCAATCCCCACCTAGCCCGCCCATAGAAACTGATCGCGGTCCGGGGCAGAACCAGTGCGTGTAATCGAACTCTCAAGAAGGCTGGCTAGAGCGGTCCAGACCAGCCCACTCTCCGGATTGATGGGGTGAGGTTGTCGTCCAAGTGGGATACCGCGAGAGGGAAATGGCAATAGAAATGCTCGAGGGAATTGGCATGACACTGAAGCCAGTTTCTGAACAGACGATTCTAATTCTGGGGGCGAGCAGTGGGATTGGGCTGGCCACGGCGAGAGAGGCGGCCAAGCGAGGGGCGCGCGTGATTCTTTTCGCTCGCAGTGAGGACGCGCTGGGAAGCCTCAAGACAGAGATGGAAGCGGCCGGCGCGCAGGTGCTGACGGTAACCGGGGACGTCTGCAGGCTGGAAGACGTCGAGCGGGCGGCGAGGGAAGGAGTCGAACGGTTCGGCCCTATCGATACCTGGATCAATAACGCCGGAGTCTCGATCTTTGGCCAGTTGATGAAGATTCCTCTCGAAGATCACAGAAAGCTGTTTGAAACGAACTACTGGGGAATCGTACATGGATCTCAGGTCGGGGTGAAATTTCTGCGAGCAAAAGGCGGCGCATTGATCAATCTCGGGAGCGGACTTTCCGACCGGGCAATCCCGCTGCAAGGTGCCTACTCTGCTTCGAAGGCGGCGGTGAAGGGCTACACGGATGCTCTGCGGATGGAACTTGAGAAAGAGCGGGCACCGATTTCGATGACGCTGATTCAACCGTCTTCGATGAACACTAACTTTCCCCGGCACGCGAAGAACTACATGGCCCAAGAGCCTCGGCTGCCGGCACCGGTGTATGCGCCCCAACTGGTGGCGGATGCAATTTTGGAGTGCGCCGCCAAACCGACGCGCCAGGTGTTGGTGGGGGAGGGCGCATGGGCGGTTTCTACGCTGGGCCGCATGGCACCAGCCCTGACGGATTGGTGGATGGAGCGCACCCTGTTCAGTCAACAAAAGCGGTCCGAGCCAGCGCGTCATGAGCGCAATAATCTCAACGAACCCACGGAGGATCTGCGGGAGGAGGGCGATCATCCCGGACCGGTTCTCCGGTCGACGGCAACAGGAGCGACGGCCCCGGTGCCAATGCTGCTGGCTGGCCTCGCGGTCGGAGTCGGCGTGGGATTGGCGATGCTTTTCCGTCCGCAACGCAGCCTTTAAACGCAGAATTTTCTGAGGAGAGCTTGATGACAAATACACTATCGAACGCTGACACGAAATGGAATAATATTGGTCCGCTCGAGCGCGCTGCCAGCATCTTCGCGGCAGGATTTCTAACGCAACGGAGTTTGAAATCGAAGGGGATGATGGGCGTAGCGCTAGCTCTGGGGGCGGGTGAATTGATCCGCCGGGGAGTGACCGGACATTGCTATGCGCGGGATTATGCGCGGGACTTAGTGCACGACTGGGCCAGGGGCGAGGCCGGGGCCGCGAGGCAACCGGTGATCGCTTACCAAGCGGGCGAAATCATTGAGGACGTGGTGACGGTGCGGCGGAGCAACGCGGATCTTTATGCTTTCTGGCGGAAACTCGGCAATCTCCCGCAGTTCATGGAACGGGTGGAGGCGGTTAACGAGATCGACAAGGTGCGTTCGCACTGGAAGCTAAGAGGTCCGGCGGGCTATCGGCTGGAGTGGGATGCGGAGGTATTTCGGGACGAGCCGAACGAGTTGATCGCCTGGCGCACCGTGGGGGATGCGGACGTCGTGAGCGTGGGGTCTGTGACATTTAAGCCGGTGGCTGGCGATCGCGGGACCGAGGTCAGGGTTAAGCTTCAGTACGATCCGCCGGGGGGCAAGGCCGTTTCGACGCTAGCCCGATGGCTCGGGAACGCGCCGGCACTGGAGGTGCGCCGGGACCTGATGCAGTTCCGTCAA
>JBKJLJ010000906.1:0-3745 GCA_046597015.1 Bryobacteraceae bacterium | reverse complement strand
GAAGAGCTGGGAGGCCTGGGTTCGTTTCGTAGTTACGAGGGTTTCGACGGCGTGGCTGATGGCATCGTAGCCGGCGGCCGCGCGGACGTGGGCGGGCTGGGAGAGGGTGAGGAGGGGGTCGAGGACGGCGTAGCGGAACGAAGCGGTGGGGTCTCCGCAGGCCATTTTGACGTGGGTGGCGGGGTCGCTGATGAGGGCGTAGGACTGGGCCTCGCTGCCGGTGCCGGTGGTCGAGGGGATACCGATCATGGGGAGCAGCGGGTGGGTGGCTTTCCCGTAACCCCAATAATCCTTCATTGTTCCGCCGTTCGTGAGGACGAAGTTGATGCCCTTGGCGGCGTCGAGAGAGCTGCCGCCTCCGAGGCCGATGAACGAATCGATGTGGAGATGGGAGGCGAACTCGCGACCGTGCTCGATCATCAGCGAATCGGGGTTGGCTCCGAAGTTGCGCCACGGCGTAGCTTCGACTCCGGCTGCCGATAGGGTGGCGATGAGGGCGGCGATGTGGCCAGCGT
Organism: Bryobacteraceae bacterium; assembly: GCA_046597015.1. Classification (GTDB taxonomy): domain Bacteria; phylum Acidobacteriota; class Terriglobia; order Bryobacterales; family Bryobacteraceae. The sequence continues at coordinate 3,230 of JBKJLJ010000906.1, read as the reverse complement.
TGTCCATGCCGTGGTCGGCGACGATGAGGGTGCGACGGAAACCAAGGCTGTGGGCGAGGGGGCCGACTTGGGCCATTGCGCCAGGCGCGTAGAGGAGGGGAGGAGCCGGGTTCATGGTTTGCGGGCCTGGTCGACGAGCGCTTTCACTTCGGTCATGAGCCGGGGGACGTGATAGGGGAAGCCGGCCTTGATAGTCCACTCGATGCCCGTTTTGGTGCCGGCGTTGGGTGAGACGGGGTAGAGGATTTTGAAGTCTTCGAGGGGGTTGCCGTTGACGATGAGAAGGTCGGCGGACCAACCGGCGCGGACTCGACCGATCGAGTCTTCGGCCTTCAGTACCTTGGCCCCGTTGACGGTAGCGTGTTTGATGATTCGCAGCGGGTCAAAGCCGGCTTCCTGGTGGAGTTCGAAATTACGGAGCATGCCAAAGCCGTACATCTGGTAGATGTAGCCAGCGTCTTCGCCCATGGTGATCGTACCTCCGCGGGCTTCGAAGTCGCGGACGGCGGCGAGCCAGAGGCGGAAGTTTTCCTTCCAGTACGTTTCGTCGGTGGACGACCAGTTGATGAAGTAGCTGCCGTGATTGGCGAGGTTGGGTTCGAAGTAGGCCGCCAGAACGGGGTGGAGATACTCTTTGAACCAGGGTTGGTTCTGGGCGCGTTGGAGGTCGCGGGAGGCTTCGTAGATTTCGAGGGTCGGGTCCCAGGCGACGTTATTGGCGATCATGCCGTCAAGGACGGCGGCGAGTTTTTTGGGGTCCGCTTCGCGCCAAAGGCGGCCGGCGTAGCGGAAGCGGTCGGCCTCGTTCATGTAGTTGTAGGTGGAGGGGAAGTTCTGGACGCCGGCGGCGAGGGCGGCATCGGGGATGCCGTACCAGTGTTCAATGGTGGCGACCTTGTTGCGGATAGCGTCAGCAGCGGTGGTTTCTTCGACGCCGATGTGGATGGCGATGGGGAGGCCGGCGGCCGTCGCTTCCTGGGATGCGGCATCGAAGGTATTTCTCCAAGCGCCGACAATCTTCATGCCGTCGACACCGCGCGATTTGAGTTCTTTGACGCGGTTGATGGCGGCTTCTGGAGTGGCGGGACGGCCGAGGACCGGATAGACAAAAAGGCGGGGGGCGGCCACTTCACCGCGGGCGGATTTGGCCTTCGTGTCGAGCGTGAATTGGAGGTTGCTGCCGACGTCCCGGACGGTGGTGATGCCGCAGGCGAGCCAGAGCTTCAGGACGTAGTTCGGGTCCATCGGGACACCGCCGCGTTCCTGATGCAGGTGTCCATGCATGTTGATGAAGCCCGGGAGAACGTACTTGCCTCGGGCGTCAATTTCGACATCTCCGGGGCGCGATTGGGAGCCGCGGGCGATCTGGGTGATGACACCGTTTTCGATGGTGATATCGAGCGGCCCCTGGGCCGGAGTTCCGGTGCCCTCGACGACCATGGCCCCTTTCACGATCATGCGGGCGGGCCGGACGCCGTGCTGTGGTTGCGCGGCCAAGGTAGCCGCTAGTAGGAAGACGAAATAACGCATTATTCCCCGTTTTGAGCGATGAGTTTGGCGATGAGGGCGGTCCAGCCGGTTTGGTGGCTGGCGCCGAGACCTTCGCCGGTGTCGCCGTTGAAGTATTCGAAGAACAGCAGATGATCGCGAAAGTGGGGATCGCTCTGATGCTTTTCATAGGGGCCGAAGACGGGGCGGCGCCCGGTGTAATCCTGTTTGAAAATGTTCGAAAGCCGGTGGGAGAGCGCGGTAGCCAGTTCCCAAAGATTGACTTGGTCGCCGGACCCGAGGGGATATTCCACGGTGAAGTTATCCCCGAAGTAAAAGTGAAACTTTTGGAGCGATTCGATAATGAGGTAGTTGACCGGGAACCAGATGGGACCCCGCCAGTTGGAGTTGCCGCCGAAGAGGCCGGTGCTCGATTCCGCGGGTTCGTAACTGACCCGATAGGTCTCCTGGTTGACGCGGAGTTCGAAGGGGCTGTCCTTATGGAATTTCGATAGGGCGCGGACGCCATAGTCGGAGAGGAACTCGTTGGGGTCCACCAGGCGGCGGAGAATGCGGCGGAGTTTGTCCGGGGTGACGACCGAAAGGAGGACCCGTTCTTGCTGGCCGCGTTCGAAGAGCGAGGCGACATTGTGGCAAAGGTCCGGCCGATGCCGCATGAACCATTGCATTCGGTGGCGGAAACCATGGAGGTTGGCGATCTGGGTGGCGTCGATGGTAGTTACGGCGAACAGCGGGATGAGGCCCACCATGCTGCGGATGCGCATGCGGAATGGCTCGCGGTCGGGTACGCGGAGGAGGTCATAATAGAACCCATCCTGTTCGTCCCATAGGCTGTCCTTTCCGGGCTTGTTCATGGCGCTGGCGATATACAGAAAATGCTCGAAGAACTTACTGGCGATGTCTTCGTAAGCCCGGTTGTATTCGGCCAGGTCAAGGGCCAAGGTGAGCATGTTGAGGCAGTACATGGCCATCCAACTCGTGCCGTCGGATTGTTCGATGATGCCCCCGGTGGGCAGGGGGGCGGAGCGATCGAAGACGCCGATGTTATCGAGGCCGAGAAAGCCTCCTTCGAAGACGTTATTGCCGGCGGCGTCTTTGCGGTTGACCCACCAGGTGAAGTTCATCAGCAGCTTATGAAAGCAGCGTTCGAGGAAGGCGAAATCGGGCTTGCCCGTGAGACGGCGGTCGATTTGGAAGACGCGATGGACGGCCCAAGCGTGGACGGGCGGATTGACGTCGCCGAAGGCCCATTCGTACGCTGGCATCTGGCCGTTGGGATGCATATACCATTCGCGGAGGAAGAGCTTGAGCTGGCTTTTGGCGAAGTTGGGATCGATCATCGCCATGGGGATCATGTGGAAGGCCGCATCCCAGGCGGCATACCACGGATACTCCCACTTGTCGGGCATGGAGATGATGTCGTCGTTGAATAAGTGGGTCCACTCTTTATTCCGGCCGGACTTGCGCGCCTCCGGGGGAGGAGGCGTGGTCGGGTCGCCTTTCAGCCAGTCCTCAATCACGAAGTGATAGAACTGTTTGGTCCAAAGCAGACCGGCCATGGCTTGGCGGAAGATGCGGGTGCCGTCGGTGGTTAGAGGGACGCTTTGAACTCCCTTGTAAAAGCGATCCGCTTCGGCGCGGCGCTGGTCGAAGACCTCGTCGACGTAGATTGGCGGCGGTAGATCGGCGTCGTCTTTTAAGCCGGTAAGGCGAGCGAGCAA
>JBKJLJ010000721.1:0-5145 GCA_046597015.1 Bryobacteraceae bacterium | reverse complement strand
CGGAGAGGTCGGCGGTGACGGCGGTGTGCTCGAGGGGGCAGGGGGTGGGGTTCGCTCCGTCGGGGGCGATGCGGAGGAGGGCTCCGGGAGAGGGGTCCTCCGGGGTGGCTTCGGCCTTGGTGGGGCGGAAGAGAGAGAGGGCCGCCAGGGCGGCGGCGACGAGTGGAATTGCAGTTTTCATAATTGATTTCTCCTTGCGTAGAGGGGATTACGCGGAAGGCAAAATCCTTTCACAAGATCTCTGTCGAAGTAATGAACGGGTGAATAGAATCACGACACTGCGTCAGATTTGTCGATCGGCGATATAGGGAGATTTTGATCCTATATTGCGATCGACCCGGTAAATTGTACTGGTCCCGAGGGAAAGAATGGCCAAATTTACCGATGGAAGAACGGCCAGAGGATTGCCTTAGTCTTACTATTCCCCAACCAGGGATTTGGTCGCGTCGGGGCTGTTTTCTCTCGAGTGCGCTCGGTTGTGACCCCTCGACCAAGGAGATCATTCCATTGAATGCAAGTATTGCTTTCGCCACCGATTTGGACGCCGGGAGAACGGCTGGTTTATTCCGTTCGGTAGAGACACCGAGCAAGTCCGTCGCCTTTGCCCTGGGCGACGGCGACCGGATTTTCAAGGCTAGTGACGCTTTTCTGGAACTCGTTGGCTATTCCCTCCCTGATCTGCTTGACGGACACCTCGGCTGGCAGGATCTGGCTCCCCCGCAGTCGAAGCGAGGCGAAGTTGCCGGAGGGTGTTCGGAGTCTTCGGTGGTGGATGTTGCCCCGTTTCGGAGAGAGTTGGTTCGAAAAGATGGCGAACGAATCCTCGCTAAGATTTCGCCGGTGATTCTCAGTACCGCGCCGTTCCGCTGGTTCGTCACGGTACAGCCGCAGTCGCGCGAGGATTCGCAGGAGATTAAACGGCAGCCCATTCGGTTGGTGAGGCCCGGATTCGAAGAGTTTATTGGAGCGTGTGCGTCAATCGATCGCGTAATGGAACTGGTGCGCCAAGTGGCCCCTACCGACGCCACGACGATGATTTTAGGAGAGACCGGAACGGGTAAAGAGTTGGTTGCGCGGGCCGTCCACCGGCTGAGCCGCCGGAGGGATGCTCCGTTCGTCACTTTGAACTGTGCGGCGCTGCCGGCGGGAATCCTGGAAAGTGAGTTATTTGGCCACGAGCGTGGCGCGTTTACCAACGCCCACACGCAACGGATCGGTCGATTCGAGATGGCCAATAATGGGACTCTATTTCTTGATGAGATAGGGGACCTGCCGGTGGAGTTGTAACCAAAACTGCTCCGAGCGTGGCAGGAAAGAACTATTGAACGGCTGGGAGGCAGTAAATCGATTCCGGTGAATGTGCGAGTGATCGCGGCAACAAATCGCGACTTGCCGTCGATGATCGCGGAGCGGACGTTTCGCAGCGAGCTGTACTATCGCTTGAACGTCTTTCCGATTACGACACCGCCGCTTCGCGAGCGAGCGGAAGATATCTCGCTCCTGATCCAGCATTTCACCCAGCACTACGCCGAGCAACTGGCTAAGGAGATTGTCCGGATCCCCAAGGCGACCATGTTGGCGATGATGGCTTGGAAATGGCCAGGAAACGTGCGGGAACTGGAGAACTTTATTTTTCGGTCCGTAATTCTAACCCGCGGTAAGGTGCTGGAGGCACCGTTGGAGGAGTTGCGACCGAAAGAGTGGCCGATGGAAGCGTTGGGGCAGGAAGAGGGGCCGATGGGTGAATCCCTCGAGGGGACGAAGCGGCGACGGGTCCTTACGGTTTTGAAGGATTGTAATGGCGTGGTGAAGGCGGCGGCAGAGCGGCTGGGAATGCGCCGGACGACGTTGATTGCGTTGATGGGCCGGCTGGATATTCGTCGGCCGGAGTACCTATGACGGGGGTGGGTGATGGTTCGGCAGTTTAATTTAATGGACGGTTAGTACGATGCGAACGGTGGGGGTCGGAGGTGCCGGGGATCGCGGGGCGATCTTGCGGTCCTTGGTGGCTTCGGCGCGATTGGCAGCTCCGCCGCTGGCTCCGGCGGGTGAGGGGCTGGCGGCGCGGGATTCAGCCATAGCGAAGGCGACAGGGGGACGGACGCGAAGTTCGAGGTTCATAGTGCCTCGAATGGCGGTGAAGGGAAACTCGAGGGTTTGGCCGGCTTGGGCTTCGCGGGTGCCTAGGGTTGTGTTGGTGGAGACATTGTGGAGATCGATGGGACCGGACTGGGTGGGGATGTAACGGACAACGAGGGCGTCTCCGTCTAGGAGATCGCCAATTGGCGTCGAGATGTCGCCGGTGGGGCCTCGACGAAGAATCTGGAAGAGGGGCGTGGACACAGAGCCGAGCACGACAGGCTCGGCCTCTTCTCGAGATCGGGCCGGGGCGGGGACGGCGGACTTCGCGGCGGGGGCGGATTCGGTCGTTGGAGGGGGCGCGGCGGCCGGGGGGAACTGGTCCTGGGCGGTGGGCTGCGCGGGCGGGGCGGAGATACTTTTGTCCTCTCTCTTTTCTTGCGGTTTTTGGCGAAGGCCGGTGGGGCTCGGCTTCGCGGCTCGCATCGGCGGAGGGGTGCCGGCAACTTCTTTTGGAGGGGCGCCGGGGCTTTGGGCCGGGGCTTGGGCGACCTCGGTCTTCGGCTCATTCTGGGTGCGGAGGAGAAAGACTCCAGTGACGGCGAGGGTCAGAGCGACGGCACCGGTGAAGAGGAAGGGCCACGGATTCCTGCGCGATGGCGGGATGGGGGCCGGGGCTTTCATTACGGGTGCCGCGGCTGCTCGGCTGGCGGAGGCGGCGATCATCGGCTGGGGACGTTCGAAAGCATCGTCAGCGGGGAGAGTGACCGTTAACTCGCTGAGCTCTTCCTGCTCGGCGATGGCGTTGAAGAGATCCTGGTCTTCGAGGGCGGCGGCCATGAGGCGGCGCTTACCCGCCGGGGAGATATTGCCGCTCGCGTATTCTCCGAAGAGTAACTGCTTTTCTTCATTGGACACGGCGGGAATCCTCCTTTCCGATTTTTTCGATGAGCTGCTGGCGGCAACGGCTGTCCCAGGTGTATACGGTGTTGATGTTGGCCGCGCCCATGCGGGCGGCGATGGCGGGAAAATTGAGGCCAGCGAGTTTGAGCGAGAAGAGTTCGCGGCAGCGTTCGCCGAGCTCGGCGAGCGCAGACTGCAGCCGGGCGGAACGTTCGCGTTTGAGGAGGGCGATTTCGGGGGAATCGAGGAGATCGGGCAGGGGCAGATCTTCGACGGGCACGGAGCGGAATTCGCCGCGGCGCACGGACTTGGCGAAGACGCCGAGGAGCTTGTAGCGGACGATCTGCATGGCGAGGGGGACGAGTTCTTCGAGCGCGTGAACGTGGGCGTACTTTTCCTCAATCAGGAGGAGCGTATCCTGAGCAACGTCGTCGGGCGAGAGGACGGCCGTTCCACCACGCATAATACGAGATGCCGCGAAGGAGACAATCCTTTCGCGCAGGAGCGTTAGCACCTCGGAACGGTTCACGGTTGGGGGGAAAGCTCCTTGAGCATCGCTTCGATGGCGGCGGCGGGGTCGGGGGACTTGAAGCCGCCGGGGCCGGGGGCGGATTTGAACACGATTTTACCTTGTTTGTTGACGAGGTAGAGACGGTCGGGCCAGGCGGTGTAGGCGGCTTCGGTCGTATTCTCCATGTTGTCGACCACGGCGGGGAACTCGATGCCGAGGGAGCGGACGCAGGCGGAGGCGTGGTCGTCTTTCATGGCTTGCGTTTTGGCGGATTCGAGGAGCACCTTTTCTTCCACGTTGCGCGGGACCTGCCACTGGTCGGTGGGATGGGCCTCGCGGATATAGACGAGCAGGAAGTCGACTCGGCCGGCGTACTTTTTGGCCATGGCGTTGAGGTTCCCAACCTGGGAACGGAAGGGGGGTCAAGTGTAGGAGCCGAAGATGAGGGCGACGGGCCGGGTTCTCGTGAGCTGCGAGAGTTGGACGGTTTCGGTGGACTTGGCTTTGGCGAGGGTGAAATCGGGGGCAGGGTCACCGACATGGAGGCGGCCTTCGCCGCGACCGAGTTTTTGGGCCCACTCTTTTTGCGCCGACTTGGGGCCCGGGGTTTGGGCGAGGAGGGGGAGCGTGAATGCGAGAGCGACTACCAAGCGCATTGCTTGAGCATAACGCAGCGAGCGGGTCCGGTATATTAGAGGGATTGCGGTTATTTCTGTCCCAGCGGATCCCGGCGTTTGAGCGGGTGGTAATTGTCGAGAGCGGGTCCCGGCAGTTGCTTGAAGACCTGTTGCCCGGATTGTATGAGATCCACGGGGAAGGGATGCAGTTGGACTTGGTGACCTGTTATGCAGGGGTGCCGACTGGTTTCCGTGCGGACCGGGGACGGGTGTTTCGGATCACGGAGTATCCGGCGGGCAGCGCGGGGCGGGCGCAGGTGGTGGCGGCGTTGCGGGAGCGGCAACATTCCATTGTGGGCGTGATCTGTTCGAACGAACCGATTATGACGAAGTGGAAATGGATGTTGACGGCGCGGTTGCCGGCGAAGCTGTTCGTTTTGAATGAGAACGGCGACTACTTTTGGGTAGACCGGGGGAACTGGAATACCGTTTTTCACTTCGTGCTGTTTCGGGCGGGGTTGACGGGGGCGGGCGCAGTGGTAACGATTGGGCGTATTCTATTGTTTCCCGTGTCGGTGATTTATTTGCTGGCGTATGCGGGATTGGTTCATTTTCGGAGGAAGGCAAGAGCATGAAAGCGATCGTGGTGCATGAGTGTGGTGGTCCGGAACAGATGCGTTTTGAAGACGCGCCGATGCCGGCGGCGGGCGCAGGGCAGGCCCGGGTGAAGCTGAGCTTTAGCGGCGTCAACTTCATCGACATCTACTTTCGGATGGGGCTTTATAAGGCCGATTTGCCGATGATTGTCGGCCAGGAGGCTTGCGGGGTGGTGGAGAGTTTGGGAGACGGCGTGACCGAAGTAGCCGTGGGCGACCGGGTGGCCTATGCGGGGCCGCGGGGATCGTACGCGGAGTATGCGGTGGTGCCGGCTTGGCAACTTGTGAAAGTGCCGGCGGGGGTGACCGATGATTTGGCGGCGGCGGCGATGCTGCAGGGGATGACGGCTCACTACTTGACGCATTCGACGTTTCCATT
>JBKJLJ010000670.1:0-4415 GCA_046597015.1 Bryobacteraceae bacterium | reverse complement strand
CTTCAGCGAGCTCACGAGCAGTCCGACCGTTATGAAGTCCCGATAGACAAGCCCATCAGAAACCTCCAGTACGTTTTTCGGTGGCGGAACATCGAAGGCCCTCAATAACTCCTGAACTGGGGCCGTGGAGAAAACGTAGTCAGCCTCAAACCTCTGGCGCTCGCCGTCGGCACCGACCGCCTCAATCCCCGTTACTCGCCATCCGTCGGTGAAAACGCGCGTCAAGCGAAGAGAGGTGTGAATCTCCCCGCCCATTTCCCGCACCCGCCTCGCGGCTTCCTCCCACAATTGGCCAGGACCAAATTTGGGATAGAGGAAATGCTCAATCAACGACGTTTCCGTATCCTTCTGCCCAATCTCACGGGCATCCTGCTTAAAGACCTTCCGCCCGGCGTGCAGGAGAGCTGTCTTAATCGACAGTCCCTTTATCCGTTGGGCACCCCAGTCGGCGTCAATCTGCGCGCACGGCACACCCCACACCTTTTCGGTATAGGATTTGAAAAAAGTCAGGTACAACTCCATGCCGAAACGATTGATGAAGAAGTGCTCGAGGGTTTGCTCCGGCCTGATAGGAAACAGTACGCTTTTACAGTAACTTGCGCCAATGCGGATTGTCCGCCGCAAACCGAGCACGGATAACAGGCTCTTGCTTAACTGAATAGGATAGGCGAAGAAATTGCGTAGATAGTAAATGCGCGACTTCCGAGGCCGCAAGAGCATCACCAGATCGTCGGTCTCCGGATCCGGCCCGGCTTCTCCAGAGGAAACCGTTCGCTCCTTCCCGCGATACTGGATCGCCACCTGTTCCGCTCTTGCTCCTTCCACCGGGAGCATCTGGAGCCACCATTTCATAACCCGGTCGGACTTGGAAAAAAACCGATGCCCGCCGATGTCCATCCGGTTGCCTTTGTAATTGACCGTGCGAGAGATTCCGCCCATGTACCCGCTCTTCTCGATCACGACGGGCTGGATTCCTGCCCTGGTCAGCAATTCGTAGGCGGCCGTCAACCCTGCCGGTCCCGCTCCAATGATGAGTGCGCGCTTCATAGACATTGCAGCCGACGCCATAACAGACGACGAAGCAGGCGGTACGAGTGCAGAAAGATCTCCTAAATGGGCGTTGAAGAATTCGGGCGTTCTGTAGACTCAATCGGGAGAATCCGCCGCGCTTACTCTTGTATGGTAACCCGAATGCGTCGCCGATCCGAACGAAGAGATCCGCATACTTCATTCGCTCAATCCAGCGGCGCAGTCACCATCCTGTTGCGAGTCCGGCGCTGCGCCCTCATGATTTCGCGTTATAGGCCGGATCTACCTGGCTTTTCGGCGCAGCGCCTGCCAGCTAGTCAGCAGGAATACGACTTCCGAACACAAAGTGGACCAGGAACACCCCAAGGCACCCCAGGACCGAACGAGGAGCAGATCCAACGCAACATTCGTAAAAACGCCAGTGGCAACGTTCCGTGTATCCAACGCCTGCTGATTGGACGCATACAGCGCTTGGCGAAAGACCGCACGCGGAAATTGAAACGGCAAAACCCAGGCTAGGATGCGGAGATACACCGCCGCTGGCGCATATTCGGGTCCGAACAATAACGTGATGAGCAAGTCTGCTCCCACCGTGAACACGGCTGCGATCACAACCCCCGCCAACGCCGCCCAACCCGCCAATCTGGTCGCGGACTGCAAGAGCGCGCCGGGAGTCGAATGCTCGCGCGAAAACTCAGGCAGAATGCTCGCTTGCAGGTGCCCCAGGAGAGGAGCGAATCCCGTCGCACACCGATAGGCGGCTAAGTAAAGACCGATTTCATGACTCTTACCCAACGCCGCCAGGGCGAGGACATCAAAGTTAAACAGCGTCTGACCGAGAAGTAGGCTGATGGAGACCGGAAATGATTCGCGAAACAGCAAACGCAACGGGACTGCTGAGCGAGTCGCAAGACCAGACGGATGCCACCGGCTCCATAAAAAAACGACGCCCAGGAACTCGCCTGCGACCCAACCAAGGGCAGCCTTGCTGAGATCATTCGGTGAGCGAACCAGAAAGGCCACCGTTCCAAGAAAGATCACTTGCGACATTACCGACGCGATCGCCGGCGCGGCTGGCTCTCGCAACGCCAGAAAGCGCCAACGGGGCGTAATCGCGTTGACGAGAAGTGAGCCGGTGTAAATCAGCAGCAGATTCGAGATTGGGCGATCCAGCCCAGTCACCAGAGCCCAGGTCGCAAACCCGCCGCCGGCAACCAACGCGAGGAGCACGCGAATCTGCAGCATCGCCTTGAACCAGGCAAGTTCGCATGCCGGATCGCGCGCGACCTCCCGCGTGGCAATTGCGTCAAACCCCTGTTGCACCACCAGAAGAGCGTAGGACAAGATGCCCAGCGCTAGTTCAAACACGCCGAACATCTCCGGCTTCAACACCCTTCCCAGCAGAATGATCGCCAAAACATGCATCGTTCGGGCAAAAATTTCACCAAAGCCAAGCGTCACAAAACTGCGAACGAATGCCACGTTACGAAGACTCATTTCACGTACGCGCCAGATTCACAATCTCATCCCGGGCGAGGGCGGTCGCGATGATTTCTTCGGGTGAAATCGGCGCACTTAAGCCGGTCTGGAGTGCATGATAGAACTCAGCGATCAGCCGATGAAGCCCAGGGTAAGCAAACTGCCGCGTAGCCAACCTCCGCGCGAGATTCCAGCCCGCATGGCCGAAACGCGCGGCTCCTGTCCGAAAGGGCCGGGCGATCTTGGAAGCGCGAGAGACAGAAGCGCGGTCAACGATTGCGAAACCATGAAAGAGATCCAAATCGATCGCACCGTCTTCTGTAAGGATACGCATGGCACATTCCGTAGGACGTCCATTCAGACTGATGACGATCGAAATCGACAAGCCATTCGCTCGGCCGCAAACGCGCCATTCCCCCGCCCGCACGGAGAGGACGGTCCAATCGGTCGTGCCAAGGGTTCCAGGAACCAACCGCTCAATCAACGACAACGGATGCGGCAATATGTCGGCGGCAATGCTGTCAGAATTCTGATTGGCAACGAGGGTCGCCCCCGCCGAGCAGAAGGTGGCGTCGATATGAAGGATAGAACCAAGTTCGGCCTTCCTGGCCATCGCGTTGCGGAAACCATCTTGAAAAAGAAATTGATGAACCGGCATCACGACTCGTCCGCAGCGCGCCGCGGCAGTTAACAGATCCCGTGAGACCGGGGCATCCTCGGCGAGCGGCTTTTCCACCAGCACATGCATGCCGGCTTCGAGGGCGGATAGCGCCAGATTTGCGTGCGATTCGATTGGCGTGCAAATATGCAAGACTTTCGGCCTCAGGTCATCCTTCAAATCGACTACCGATCGCAAGCTCCGCGAGCCAGGAAACCGGCCGCTCAGTCGATCTGCCGCTTCCCCGTTGCTGTCGACCACCGCAACAATGGAGGCACCACACCGCTGCGCGTAAACGGCGTGCCAAGCGCCCATCAATCCCGCACCGGCAATCGCGACGGGGAAACGTTCAGCCACGTTTCATTCCATTCCGAGCCGGACCCATGGAACAGGGCAATCGTTTACGGAGCAGACTGATGCAACCGGTAGATATCAAAGTCGTCTCCTTTTTCCAGCAAGCGGGCTCCCAACTGCTCACGCAATAATCTCTCCGCCTGGGAGTAAAAAGCATCTTTTTTGATGACGGCAAACCCGAAGTCCCGGCCGGCCAGCGCTTGGCGGAGACCCTCTGTCCGGCAACCGTCGGAAGGGCACGTGTAACAACCGAATTGCAAGGGCTGTGGCGCGAGGTCACGGGAACAATTGCCGACCCCGAACACAGCGCCGTTTGGATCCAGCGCGGCTATCCTGTACAGCGGAACGCTGGTCCGAATGGTCTTGGCGAGGTACTCTTCCGCGCTGATCCTTCCCAGGATGTAGTGGACCTGGAGCACATTGGTCTCGATGACCATCACCGTCAGCAGGGAGAAGATCATGGATCCATAGGCGGAAAACACAAGCGCGGCTCTCAGCACCGCTCCCGACTCACTCCACGCCCGCCAAAGTCCGTCCGCCGCCCAGACTACCAGGAAAGTTATGGGAACGATGGCGTATCGCAGCGTCGTGAGCAAGGTGCTCCAATACGCAAGGTAAATCACGGTGAAGAAGACGCAGGCCTTGAACCCAGCGTTGCGAGAACGCAAAGGATAGAGCAGAGGCAGGGGCAGAAAGAGAAGAAGAAAGAAGCCCAACGGATTTGGAGTGGCCGACTCAAAGGCGCCTCTGTCTCCCGCGAAGTGCACCGTCCAGGGGATCTCGACATAGCGCCGCACAACTCCGCTGATGCCGGAGTTAGGGCTGGCACCACCGCTCACGATGGCACCAGTTTCTCGAGGATACGCCGGACTGCCCGTTCGGGCGTAAGTTTCCG
>JBKJLJ010000453.1:0-10198 GCA_046597015.1 Bryobacteraceae bacterium | reverse complement strand
GTTGCTATCAGATAACCTTCCAAGTGCGCCGTAATGACTAATGCAAATCGCTTAGTTGGCGAAGACTGATCAAATCCAATAAGTGCCTCGTTATCATACAGATACGGGGACCGGGGGCCCTCATTTCGTCCCCGAATTTGGCCAAAAAACCGCTCGTGGCCTCAAACGCGCACGCCCGCAGGTTTAGGGGTGGGGGGGGTCTTGCCGGGGGGGGCGGGTTTTTATCAACAACTTACAAGTGGGTATCGTCAAAGGAGTGCGATTAAGGTTGAATTCCGATGAGCTTGTAGCGCACGCTTTACAGCCAGCTGTTATGGCGGTTTGGCTCTCGATCCTCTCTCAGAAGGCGTTGTTTGGGCCCGAAAAGCGGCGCATCGAGATTCTCACGGAGAGATTTTGAAACTACGGACTTTGGCGACCGCAAATGGTACAGTGGCAACCTTCTCGAGACGGAGTGTAGGGCGGCGAAGTCATAGTTTGAATACCTTGATCTGTCACCGCAGATTTTGATGGCTCGCCCCGATAACGCTGTTCGCAGCGGCGGTGAGCTTCTTTGCGGATTCGCTTTGCTTGTACAGACGACTGGCGTTCCGGCGCTGCTGACGCCGGACTACCGAGCGGCAGGTAGAGGCGCAGTAGCGTTGTCCCCGGTCGCTACTAACGCAGAGATTGAATAGTGCGCGGCATTCCGGATTCCCGCACAGCCTCTGCCTGAGAACCGGAGTGTCTACGAAAGATACATCAGCCATTCCGGAATCATGCCATCAACTGCGACCGAAATCCAAAACTTTCTGCCGTTCGACCGGCAGATGACCGGACAGACGCCCTCGCCTCCGGCGCTGATGACGTAGCTCCCTTCGGCCTGGTGTTCAGAAAACTACGTTTTCACGTGATCGCCAACATGCTCTCCGCGGAGACGGCGAGAAACTACTTCACACCTCGTAGATTTGCCGTCGGTTAAGTCAAGAATTGCTCTAGCGGAGCTCATCGCACACGTTCATTCGGGCAGCGACCAGCGTGATGGCAGTGCAAATGACCCCGGCCGCTGTGATCGCCAACGCTGGACCGAAGCGAGAAGTGGCGAAGCCCGCAGCGGGGTACGTGATGAGCCAGCAAGCGTGCGTCAATGCGAAGTGAGCGGCATACGCTCGTCCTCTCTCGTCATCCTGCGTATGCTCCGCCAGCAGTGTTCCCGATGGAATTGCTATGAGAGCCTGGCCCATCCCATTGAGGAACCAGAGGCACGCAAACAGCACTATAGGCGGAAGGAACATTCCAGGCAGCAGAGCCGTGCTCATCGTGATGCCGCCCAGCACCAAGGCAGACGCGGCCCACCGGTGGCGTATCTGATGCAAAGGCGCTCCGTGTGCGCCAAGTTCTTTTCTTTTCGTGAAACGTCCAATGAGAATCGCGGTAAACGCAGACCCGAGTCCCACGCTCGCCATGAGTAGGGTGAACGCAGTTCCTCCCAGGTGTAAAACATCGCGGACGTAAGCAATCGTGACGACAATCGCTGCGGCACCCGCCGTCGCCTCGGCTAGGCTTAGCAACAACGCTAGCCTCAAGGCCGACACTCGAAAGAGTAGCCGTGTTCCGAACGCAACCTCCGAGAATGCGGTCCGCAAGGATAGGGCGCGGCGCTCGACATCCTGCACACTCGGCACGATCACCGAGGCGACAAGAGCTGCCGAAAACAGATACGTTGCGGCATCGAACCAAAATACCCAGCGCAGTCCGATAAAGGAGATCAGTAGGCCCGTTAGGGCTGGTGCGGCAATCGCCTCCACGTCGGAGGCTACTCGGGAAAGCGAAATCGCTTTAACGTAACTTTTCTCTCCGGCCACGGCGGGGAGGCAAGCCTCAAAAGTCGGAGTGAAAAATGCCGTGAACGCATTGACCACGAACACCAGAACATATACCTGCCAGGTCGTGGTGACGAACGGAAAGAGGCCCACGAGTGCAAACCGGCCAAGGTCGGCCAAAACGAGTACCGTCTTTCGATTCGTCCTGTCGGCAAGCACTCCTGCTGGTTGGGAAAAAAGCAGGAATGCCAGTATGCGAAGCATAAGGGCCTGGCCAAGAACGATGCTGGCCGGTCCGGTGCCCGCGATATCGTAAATGTATAGCGTGAGACCCACGGTCGTAACGCCACTGCCCAGGAGCGAGATAATTTGAGCTGAAAACAGTGTGACAAAAACGCGGTTGCTCCAGAGAGACATTAAGCTGGCACCGCTCGCGAAAAGCTTCCGTCGTTCATCTCTTCAACGATGGCAGAAAGGCGGCTTCTTTACTAAAGCTCCTAACAGGCATGATGGGTTTCCACAACGACCTCCGTGCCGCTAACGGGCGAACTGAGCAAGAGAACAGCCAATGGCGTAAAGCTGCACGGAATCTGCGGCGCATCCGAGTGACAGGGGTGGAGCCTCGTTTGGGATGGGATCGTTCTTGCTGGAACTCCTCCCTACCCTAACAGGGCTTTACCCCAATGGCTGGGGATAATTTGGCTACGAGTGAGGGCAACCATAACCGGATGTGATATAAGGACTTCATGGGTCTCCGCGCTATCGTTCTCTGTTTCTCTTTGTGTGCCTTGAGTTTCGCGCAGACTCAATCTCGGCTCTCCGGGTTGCTTACCGATGATTCCGGTGCCGTCGTCGTCGCAGCTCGGGTCATCATCCGCAATGTCCTTACCGGCGTGGCAACCCAGGCGACCACCAACGACGCAGGCAACTATCAGTTTCCGGCCCTAATTCCCGGCGAGTACGAAGTATCCGTCGAAAAGCCCGGCTTCAAGAAGGTAGTGCAAAGCGGCGTAACGCTGGAAACGGGCATCACCCGCACCGTCGATCTACGGCTCGCCGTGGGAGCCGTTACCGAAACCGTTGAAGTGACCGCCCGGGCCGCACTGCTCGAATCGGAAACCTCTTCTGTCGGCCAGTTGATCGAGCGCACCACGGTCCTCAATATGCCCTTGGAGAGCCGCCGAACCGCCGGCTTGGTCCGGCTTCTTGGTGCCGTCACCTTTAGCAACGAGACCGGCGGAGAACAGGTTCCCATGTTCTCCATGGCCGGCGGGCGCAGCCAGAATCAGATGTGGCAACTCGACGGGGCCGTCGTCCAAAACATGGCGCTCGGCGTCTCTCAACTCCAGTTGAATCCCCCCGCGGAATCCCTCCAAGAGTTCAAGGCCGAGATGAGCAACTTCTCCGCCGAATTCGGCCGCGCCGGCGGCGGACTCATCCTGATGACCACCCGCTCGGGAACCAACCAGTACCACGGCGCAGCCTACGAGTTCCTGCGCAACCAAATCCTGGACACGCGAACCTTTTTCGCCCCGAGAAAGGCCCCCCTCCGCTACAACATTTTTGGTGCCTCTTTCGGCGGTCCCATCCGGAAAGACCGTACGTTTTTCTTCGCCAACTACGAAGGGGCCCGCCGCCGCGACGGCGTCACGGTGTCGAACCTGATCGTGCCCCACGCTCCAGAACGGACCGGCGATTTTTCCAATCGACGCGACATCGCCGTGCTCGATCCCACCAACGCACAGCCTTTCCCTGGAAACATCATCCCGGCCAACCGCATCGACCCCATCGCCCGGCAACTCGCCGCGCTCTACCCCAACGCCAATATCGCCTCAGACATCACCCGGGCACCCGGTGCTAACTACATCGTCAATCTCTCCGACAAGCTAACCCAGGATTACCTCACCACCCGTGTCGATCACTCCTTCGGTAACAACGACCGCGTGTTTGGCCGCTATAGCGTGGTCCGCGCCCCCCAGGAAATTGCCAATGCCTTTCCCGAACGTATCGCCGATATGCGCGCCGGCGTCCGCGAAAACAAGATCCACTCCTTCCTCGGAACGTGGATGCACAACTTCTCGCCCACCATCTTGAATGAAGCCCGCTACGGCTATTCCACCCGAATGCACATCAACCGGTCCGCTGGCTCCGGCTCCGGCTTCAACGCCAAAATCGGTCTGCCGGGCGTCGACCCGGAAGGGTTCCCCGTCATCGCCGTCACCGGCCAGTCAGGCTTCAGTGCCGCCCCGAACGAACGCATCCAAAATCCGATTCTCACCCACCACATCGTCGATAACCTCACCATCATCCGGGGCAAGCACACTTTCAAGACCGGCTTTGAGTTCCGCTACTCCCGCAACAAAGATCAACTCTCGCAGACCGGCGGAGGGACCTTCACCTTCAACGACCGCGCCACCCGCAGCGGCATGGCTTCACTTCTCCTCGGGTGGACCTCCAGCGCCGGACAAAACCGACCCGACCTCCTGGACGCCCGCACCGACTATTACGGCGTATATCTCCAGGACGACTGGAAAGTGACCCGGAACCTGACTCTCAATCTCGGCCTTCGCTGGGAACTCGATACGCCCCGCTGGGAGCAAATCGCGAACCGTCAAAGCGGCTTCGACGGCACCGCCATCAATCCGGTCTCGCGGACCCCCGGTATCGTAACGTTTGCCGGGCAAGACGGCCGCGGCAAATATGCCCACGATTTTGACAATAATAACTTCGGACCCCGCATCGGCTTCGCCTGGAAACCCATGGCGCGCACCGTGATTCGCGGCGGTTACGGCGTCAATTACCTTGGCATCTATTTCGGTGCCGTCGTCAACACCTTGTCCCAGGGCTTCGGAGCCAACTTCTCCTTCTCCTCAGCCGACGGCGGTCTCACCCCCGCGTTCTTGTTCCGTTCCGGCCTGCCGACCGGCACCCGGGAAGCCCTCGGTCCGGCCTGGGGCGCCGTTCCAGTCGGGGCCGCCCCCCGCGCGGCCCCGGATTTCATCTCGCAAGATCATGCCAACGGCTACTCCCAGCAATTCAATCTCACGGTACAACGCGAACTCTTTGGGAACTTCCTCTTTGAAGCGGCCTACCTGGGCAACCTTGGCCGGAAGTTGGGCGGAGCGGGCGTTAATGTCAACTTTATTCCCCTCGTCAATGGACGGGGTCCGGCTGCTCAGACGCAGACGGCTCGCATCTATCCGCAATTCAACAACGTAACGCGGCTAACCCCGAACTGGGGCTCCTCCAGCTATCATGCGATGAACCTCAAACTGGAGCGCCGGTTCGCGAGCGGATTCAACCTGCTGGCAAACTATACTTGGTCAAAATTCCTCGACAATGTCGAAGGCGGAAACGAATTCGCAGGCGGCGAAGGCAACGGCTACACCCATCCCGAATTGCGCTCCCTCGACAAGTCCTACTCCGGTAACGATCTCCGGCACCGCATCATCGGCAGCAGCGTGTATGAGTTGCCCATTGGAAAAGGCAGGCGGGTAGATATCAAAAATTCGTTCCTTAACGCCGTCGTCGGCGGCTGGGCGATTGGCCTCATCGCGGAGATGCACGTCGGTGCGCCCTGGGGATCAATCGAACAGACGAACCTCTCGAATACCTTCGCCGGCAGTCCGCGGCCGAATCTTACCTGCGACCCCACTATCGACGGGAACCGGTCTCGAGACACTTACCTGAATCAGTGGTTCAACACCTCCTGTTTCGCCGCCCCCGGCGTGGGTAACTTTGGCAATGCAGCCCGCAACCTGGGCTTCGGGCCGAGTCAGATAAACATCGATAGTTCGGTAAACAAAAAGTGGAACTTCACCGAGCGGTACAAGCTATTATTCCGTGCCGACTTGTTTAACGTCCCCAATCGCCCCAATTTCACAACTCCCGCCGCCGTCCGCGGCCGGGGTGACTTTGGCCGCATTACCAGCACCCGGGGAACCGGCCGGCAAATTCAATTGAATCTACGCGTGGAGTTCTAACGGCGTGCGGATTCTGGCCGTAGCTTTTTTCTGGTCTCTCTGTACTTTACTCCTGCACGCTCAAAGCTATCCGATCTCCGCCAAGCCGCCACGGGCACCAGAAGTCGCTCGCATCCTCGCGAGGACCGATGCCAGCAAAGACGATTGGATCGGCGAACAGGATTACGAGGCCATCAATTCCTGGATCCAAGAGAACAAAGCGAGTCTGGCGTGGCCACCCGGCACCGTCGACCGCTTTCGCCGTCTAACGCTGAGCGAGCTCAAAATCGTATCGAGCAACCGTACCCGCTCCACCGAAGCAACCACCACCCTCCGCTTCCGCGTGGAACTCGGAGGCGAAGCCAGAGATGGCCGCCGCCTTTCCCTCCTCGGCCACGCCGCCGCCACTTTCGAGAAGAGCCTCCAGGGCTGGACGCTTCGTTCCTTCCAACCAGAAGCGCTGCGGGAAGGAAGTGCGAACCACCCCCGCTTCGCCGATATTACCCG
The DNA here is from genome assembly GCA_046597015.1 of Bryobacteraceae bacterium. GTDB lineage: Bacteria > Acidobacteriota > Terriglobia > Bryobacterales > Bryobacteraceae. The sequence continues at coordinate 3,927 of JBKJLJ010000453.1, read as the reverse complement.
GAAAGCCCTCGGGCACAACTCCTCCTTCCGGGATCAACTGGCGCAAAGCCTGGATCATTGGCGAACCCAGTTGGACGAAGCCACTGGCATCGACGTCTACGGGCACAACGGCATCGCCGTTGGCGACTACGACGGCGATGGGCGCGAAGACCTCTACGTCTGCCAACCGGCCGGACTTCCCAATCGGCTCTATCGGAACAACGGCGATGGAACCTTCGACGACGTCACCGCTGCGGCCGGCGTCGACGTATTGGACGGGTCCACCATGGCACTGTTCGGGGACCTCGACAACGACGGCGATCAGGACTTGGTGGTTGTCGCTGGCACTCGCCTCCTGCTCTTCCTCAACGACGGAAAGGGCAAGTATACGCTGCGGGAAAAGACCGGAGTCAAGCCCTCCGGCGCTACCCTTACCTCCATCGCGCTGGCCGATTATGACCGCGACGGTCACCTCGACCTCTACGTTTGCGCCTACGACTTTTGGCTCTCCGCGGCCAACTATAATGCGCCCACGCCATACTACGATGCCACCAACGGCCCCCCTAACTTCCTCTACCGCAATCGCGGCGACGGAACCTTTGACGACGTCACCGCTCCAAGCGGAATGGGGCAAAACAACAACCGTTTCAGCTTCGCCGCCTCTTGGGCCGACTACGACAACGACGGTTGGCCAGATCTTTACGTCGCCAACGATTTCGGCAGGAACAACCTGTACCACAATAACGGCGACGGCACTTTTGCCGATGTAGCGGCCAAGGCCGGCGTCGAGGATCCCGGAGCCGGCATGTCGGTCGCTTGGGGCGACTTCGATGGCGACGGCCTCCTCGATCTGTATGTCAGCAACATGTGGTCGAGCGCGGGGCAGCGTCTCACGTTCAATCCGGCGTTCGCCGATGTCGCCGCTGACCAGACCGTCCGGGAGGCGTTTCAACGACAGGCCCGGGGCAACTCGCTCTTCAAAAACATTGGGGACGGAACGTTTCGCGACGTCACCCGCCAAGCCGGTGTCGAGTTTGGCCGATGGGCCTGGTCAAGTGGCTTTTGGGACTATAACAACGATGGCAGGCTCGACGTCTTCGTCACCAACGGCTTCGTCACCGGGCCTGACACCCACGATTTGTGAAGCTTCTTTTGGCGGCAGGTCGTGTCGCGAACCCCTCAGAAGCTCGCCGGCTCCCGCGCTTACCAGGAAGGCTGGCGCGCCGTAAATCTTTTGATTCGTTCCGACGGCTCCTGGAGCGGAAGGGAGCGCGATGTCTGCTATCGCAACCTTGGCGATGGGCGCTTTGAAGATGAGTCGTTCCTCACGGGATTGGATTCGGCTGGGGACGGTCGCGCCTTCGCCACCCTTGACCTTGATGGCGACGGTGCCCTCGATCTCGCTCTTGTCTCCCGTACCGCTCCCCGACTGCAACTGTGGCGAAACCAACCAGCCGCCTCGCGGAGTTTCTTGCTGGAACTCCGGGGAAGCGGGGAAAAGTCTAACCGCGATGCCATCGGAGCCGTCGCGGAGCTAACCACGAGCCGCGGACGAAAGCTCCTCCGTATCGTCCAGGCCGGTGCCGGTTACCTCTCGCAGTCCTCGCGCCGCCTGCATTTTGCGTTGGAGCCCGGCGAGCGGGCGGAGCTCCTGACCATCGTCTGGCCCGGCGGAAATCGGCAAGCTCTACGCGAAATGCCCTCGAGCGGCCTGCTTCGCCTCACCGAAGGCCGAACCGGTCTCGAACCAATCGCCGAGGGGCCCATTCATGGGGCAGGGAACTCGGAACCGGTACCAGGAACACTTTGGTTGGTTGAGCCTGTGCAGGCACCGGCAATTGAAGGGCTGCCCCAGGGTAAACGCCTTCTCGTCAGCTTCTGGGCCTCCTGGTGCCCCCCCTGCAAGCAGGAGATGACCGAGTGGAGAACTGCCGCCCAGCGTCTCCGGTCCGCCGGCCTCGAGGTCGTCGTCGCTTCCGTCGATGACGACAAAACCAGGAAGCCCGATGCGCCGTTTGCGATGCTCTATCCCACTCCACGCCAAATCGCCGCCTGGAATCTGTTTCATCGTCACCTCTTCGATCGGCGGCAGGATATCGGTCTGCCGATGAGCTTTCTCCTCGACGAGAAAGGACGTGTCTTGAAGGTTTACAAAGGCGTCACCCCAAGTGCGGCCATCCTGGCGGATCTGGCCGCGACGAGCCGGCCGGCTCTGCCCTTTGCTGGAAAGTGGTTCGGGCATGGGCTCCAACGCAATTACGTCGATTTGGCCACGGCTCTGGCCGAGCATGGCTTAGGCACCGAAAGCGTCGTCTATTTTGAAGCGGCCCTAGCGCAGGGCAACTCGACCGCCGAACTGCTCAATAACTACGCCGGGGTGTTGTTGGAAAATGGAGATTTGGAGAAGACGGAGACGCTCCTGCTGCGCACCTTGAGTCAATATCCGCGGCAATCCGATGCGCTTGCCAACTTGGGGACCCTCCGCTTGCGGCAGGGCCAGGCCGGCGCGGCTCGCGAAGTCTTCAAGCAGGTCCTTGCCGCGCAGCCGGACGACGCCTTCGCACTGAACGGTCTAGGTTCAGCGCTCTTCGCGGAAACGGCTCTGGCACCGGCCCGCGACGCCTTCCAGAAGGCGGTCCTGCTGCGTCCCGAGAATACTGACTACCGTTACAATTTGGCTTCGGTCCTCGCCGCGCGGGGTGAGTTTAGCGCCGCTCTCAAGGAGTTCGAAGCCGTGCGAGGAGCCAGGCCGGAGTCGCCCGAACTGGCCAACAATCTAGGGATCCTATATGTCGAGACCGGAGCATTCGGCCAAGGCGAAGCGGAGTTTCTGCGGGCCATCGCACAAGCACCCAAAGCCGAAGGCGGTTACCTAAACCTCACCATGCTCCTTATACGATTGGGCAAAAAAACCGAGGCCTTGGACGTCTTGCGGAAGCTCCTTCTCGCCCAACCGAGGCACCCCCGAGCGCTGCGGATGATCGACGGCTTGCGATAGTCAGCCTTATCAGCGCGCTCAGCGTGAAATCAAAGCCGAATGCCGCTCCCGAGAAAACCAGTCAATTGCCGGAAACTTCGGGTCGACGATACAGGCCCGCGCCCCGAAGGCGGCTCTTATAAGGTGGGTCGTACTTACTCCAGCTCCTCACGAATCGACCAAGGCTTTACACTCGGTGGTTTGAGCTAACTTGGACACGAGTGGTCTTGCGTATACTCTTTCGAGTATGTTGTCGGAGGGTTCCGCAGTGTTGCTTTTGCGCCACGGTGACGTCGAAGATACGCGGCTGAAACCTCCATCGGCTCCGCTCCCGCATCGAAGGGACGCTGGGCAGCGTCGGACGGGACAATTTTGGTTAGCCCGACTTTCGCAGTTCGCGGGCATTTTGGGTTATTTTCGGTTCAAAACAGCGACTAAGTCCAATGATTGCAGCGAGGCGATTTCAAAACGGCTGCGGTGAAGACCTACCCCCTAGCAAAGGCCTAAACATTCTGGCATTCTGCTGTTTCGATGTTTCTGCGTCAAACGAACCGGAAAAAGGACGGCAAAGCTCACCGCTACTTCAGCGTCGTCGAGAATCGACGGCTGAGCTCTGGCAAAACTGTCCAACGGACCGTTCTCTACCTGGGTGAAATCAACGACAAACAAGAAGCCGCCTGGCGCAAGACACTTCTGGTCTTTGACGAAGACGGGTAAGCTTCCCGCAACCTCAGTTTGTTCCCGGAAGACCGTGAAATCCCCGTCGGTGACCTCGACTCGATTCAAGTCAAGCTCGGGCAAATGGAGTTGCGTCGACCCCGTCTGTTTGGAAGCTGCTGGCTGGGCTGTGAGTTGTGGCGCCAACTGGAGTTGGACACGTTTTGGCAGCGGAAGTTACCCGATGGACGGGAAATGGTGAGTTGGGAAAAAGTGCTCCAGTTGTTGGTCGTCAATCGTCTGGTCGCCCCATC
>JBKJLJ010000267.1:0-5237 GCA_046597015.1 Bryobacteraceae bacterium | reverse complement strand
CAGAGAAACGTTTACACAGTTGTTTTTACACCCTCGCGGAGAATATTTTTATTCAACGCTCGGCTTCGCCGCAATACTGATCGCCACGCCGCTTTTTGTCCTGGAGATGAGCTTTTTGGGCAACTATGCCGTGGAAATGTTCAAGATCCAGGTGGCATCGAACGCGGTAACCCGACCAGAATGGTCTCGCCCGGTAGCTTCTCAGTTCGGTGCGATCGGAATCGTCGAAGTCTCCCTGATGTATCTCACTACGACCGCCTTTGCGGCTTCAATGAAGAAGGTGGGCTGGCTGGGGAGGTCTTCTGCCAACATCTATATCGCCCTCAGCTTGGCCGCGTGTCTGCTAACCCTTGCAAGCCCCTTGTACTTCAAGGGCTTCTTCCCATTGATGATCCCGGCCGTGCCAATGATCCTTCCCCTGTTCCTGGGGATTGGTTTGTTGCGCAGGGCTGGCGATTGAGCACACCCGTTTAACACCGGCGCTCTCAAGTCGTAAGCCGTCTGCGAGGGGTGCCTAGTGGAGGTGTTCTGGGGTGACTAGCCGGATGCCGACGGAGTAGTCGAGCATGCGGAAATCGAAGTTGGGTTCGTTCCGCAGTTGGATTTCGACATGGCGGAGGGTGCCGTCGGCGCAGCGGGCGAGGAGATCTACGCGAGGGTTGCGGACTTCGGGGAGTTCGACGTTGGGCCAGTCGACGACGTCGAAGGATTGGGCCATGCAACAAAGATAACTACGAGCGGGATTTGAGAACGCTATCCAGCTTTTCGAAGAAGCGGCGGATCATCATGCGAGCGGTCGTGTCGAGAAGGCGCTGGCCGACCGCGGCGATCGTTCCGCCGGTGTGGACTTCGCCCTGATAGCCGACCAGCGTGGTTCCGGTGCCGGTCGCCGTGAGAGTGAGATCGCCCTGACCGTTAAGGAACCCGATGCGCCCGGCTCCTTCCACGCGAAGCCGGTAACTGGTGGGCGGGACGAGGTTCTCCATGGCGACCTTGCCGACAAATTCTCCGCTCAGCGCGGCCAACGCCACCTTCATCTTCATCTTGTAAACGCCGTCGCCGGCGTCGAGGAGTTCCTGGCAGCCGGGGATGCAATCGGCCAACACAATGGGGTCCACTAACGAGGCATACACCGTCTCTGGGTTGCCCGGCAGCGTATACGAACCTTCGATGCGCATATCACCCCGCCTTCGTCAGGCCGGCTCGAATCGCGCGTTCGGTCGCGACGCGAGCCAAGTGAGTCCGGTAGGCGGCAGAGGCGTGGAGGTCCGCACTCGCTTCGATGCCCTCGGCGACAACCTCCGCTGAGTGCTTGCAATCCTGTTCTGAGCCAGCCGTGCCGAGCAAACGTTCCTCGACGCCCCGGGCGCGATAGCCCTTGCCGGACAATCCGGTAACGCCAACGCGAACGAAGGAGATGGTGCCGTTCTGGCGGCGAACCCTTACTCCGACGCCCACCATGGGGAACCCCGACGCCGGTTGGGCGTGCTTCTGGTAGTGCACACCAGTGCCCGGTTCTTCAACGGGCACGAGGATGGCGGTGACCAACTCGCCCGGTGCCAGTTCGGTGGTAAAGGTGTCGATGACGAAGTCTTCGAATGACATCTCGCGTTGCCCGGAAGGGCCGATCAACTGGACTCTGGCTTCGAGGGCGAGGAGGGCGGCGGGGTAGTCGGCGGCTGGATCGGCGTGCGCAACACTGCCGCCGAGGGTGCCGGAGTTACGGATTTGGACGTCGCCGATAGCAGCCGCCGTCGCGGCGAGCAACGGGCATTCGTTTTGAATCAGCGGGGCGGATTCGAGCTCATAGTGCGTCACCATGGCACCGATATGCAGGAACGAACCTTCTCTTGTGATGGACCGGAGGGAAGAGATCCGGCGCAGATCGACAATCGCTGCGGGAGCGGCGAGGCGGAGCTTCATCATCGGCACTAGACTCATGCCGCCAGCCAGCGCCCGAGCCCCGGGCCGGGAGAGCAGCGCCAGCGCATCGTGCAGCGTGGGAGGGGCGAAATACTCGAATTCCTGCGTAATCATGCACGTGCTCCTTGCATCGCGGACCAGACTTTTTCGGGAGTGAGCGGCATATCGAGATGGCGAATGCCGAGGTGGGAGAGGGCATCGACTACGGAATTGACGATGGCGGGAGGCGCGCCGATGGCCCCGGCCTCGCCGACACCTTTGACGCCAAGGGGATTCACGGGCGAAGGGGTTTCCGTGTGCAGGCACTCGAGGAAAGGGATGTTGAGCGCCTTGGGCATGGCGTAGTCGGTGAACTCTCCGGTGAGGATCTGGCCGTTTTCGTCGTAGACCATTTGCTCAAAGAGCGCCTGGCCGATGCCCTGGGCGATGCCGCCGTGAATCTGCCCCGCGACGATGAGAGGATTGATGATTTTGCCGCAGTCATCAACGGCCACATAACGTGTGATCTTAACGTCGCCCGTATCGGGATCGACCTCAGTGACCACGACGTGCGCGCCGAAGGGGAAGGTGAAGTTGGTGGGTTCCCAGAAACTGGTGGCCACGAGGCCGGGTTCGGTGCCGGGGGGGAGTTTGAGGGCGCGGTAGGAGGCGGCGGCGATCTGCGCTAGAGGTACGCTTGCCCCAGTTTTGTTGCAAATCACACGCCCGGCGACGAACTGGACGTCCTCGCTTTCGAGCAACATGGCACCGTATTTCACGATCTTTTTCTTGAGCTCTTCGATGGCGAAGAACATGGAGGTTCCGCCGACGGCGGTGCCGCGGGAGCCGAAGGTGCCGATGCCATATTGAACGATCGCGGTATCGCCATGGACGATGACGACATCGTCCATCGAGACGCCGAGTTCGTCGGCCGCGATCTGCGCGAAGGTTGTCTCCTCGCCTTGTCCATGGGGGCTGATGCCGGTATGAACGGTAACCTGGCCGGAGGGTTCAATGCGGACGGTGGCCGATTCCCAACCGCCGGCGGGTGTATAGGGAGAAGGCCCGAAGGCGCTGATTTCCCCGTAGGTGGAGATGCCAATCCCCATTAGCCGGCCTTGGGCGCGCTGCGCGCGTTGCTCTTCGCGAAGAGCGGCGTAGCCGATGGCATCGAGAGCCATGTGGAGGGTCTTGGCGTAGTTGCCGCTATCGTAGATCAAACCGGTGCCACTGGCGAAGGGAAACTCCTGGGGCTCGATGAAATTCTTGAATCGGATCTCCGCGGCGTCCAGGTTCAACTCGACGGCGAGGCAGTCGACAATCCGTTCGATGCCATAGGTCGCCTCGGGCCGGCCGGCGCCGCGATAGGCATCGGTGGGGAAGCAGTTGGTGAAGGCCCCGATGACTTCGGCGCGGAATACTTTGCAGCGGTAGAGGCCGGGGAGCATGAGGACGCTCAGGGTCGGGATGAGCGAGGTTAGCAGTTGTTGATGCGAGCCGATGTCCTGAATGAGTTTGAGTTTGATGCCGAGGATGGTGCCGTCTTTGCTGGCGGCGATTTCGTAGTAGTCGACATGGCCCCGGCCTTGGGAGGTGGCCTGGAAATGCTCCCGCCGCCCTTCAACCCATTTCACCGGTTTGCCGAGTTTTCGAGAGAGGAAGCAGACGAGCAGTTCCTCCGCGTAGACGTCGGCTTTGCAGCCGAATCCGCCGCCGACCTCGGGAGCTACGACACGCATTTTGTGTTCGGGGACGCCGAGCACGGCGGCGGCAATGGACCGGAGGAGGTGAGGAATCTGCGTGGAGGAGTACAAGGTCATGGTGCCATCGGCAATCTTGCAGTCGCCGATGGCACCGCGGGGTTCCATGGGATTGGCAACGACGCGAGGCTGCAGCATGCGCTGTTTGACGATGACATCGGCTTCGGCAAAGGCCTTGTCGACATCGCCATTTGCGTGGTTATGCACGAAGGCGATGTTGTCTGGCCATTCGGGATGGACGGCTGGCGCGCCGGGCGCGAGCGCCTTTTCCGGATCGGAGACCGCCGGGAGTGGGCTATAGTCGACCTCGACCAGTTCGGCGGCGTCCCGAGCGATATAGGAATCGCTGGCGACCACAACGGCCACGGGATGGCCGGAAAAATAGACGCGACCTTTGGCGAGAATCGCGTGTGGAGGAATGCGAAGGCCAGGGAGGGCGACTCCGCAGGGAACGTTGCCAACATCGTCGAGATCGGCTCCGGTGAACACCGCGACGACGCCGGGGAGAGCTAGGGCGGCGGTCGCATCAATGCGGTCCACGGTCGCGGCGGCGTACGGACTGCGGACGATGGCCGCGAAATGCATGTTCGGGAGCTTGATATCGTCGAGATAGTTGGCGGTGCCGGTGATCATGCGCGGGTCTTCTTTGCGCTTAATCGGTTTGCCGACGTAAGTGGGGGTTTCGGTGGTTACTGCGCTCATGGATATCTACCTGACCTTTTCGGCCGCGGCGTTGCGGACGGCGTTGACGATGTGTTGATAGCCGGTGCAACGGCAGAGATTGCCTTCTAACCCGTGGCGAATTTCGGCGTCGCTGGGGTGAGGATTGCGCTCGATCAGTTGCAGGGAAGACATGATCATTCCAGGGGTACAGAAACCGCATTGGAGGCCGTGGGCTTCCCAGTAACTCTGTTGCATGATGTGGAGCTTGCCGTGGGGCGCGATGCCTTCAATGGTGACGATATCGCGGCCGTCACACTGCACGACGAACATGGCGCATGACTTCACGGCGAGGCCGTCCACGGAGACGGTGCAGGCTCCACAGAGAGAGGTTTCACAGCCACAGTGGGGGCCGGTGAGGAATAGGTTGTCGCGTAAGAAATGAATGAGGAGAAGCCGCGGCTCAACTTCTGCGGTGTGTTTGTTGCCGTTGACGGTAACCGTGATCTTGTTCTTCAATCGGAGCGCTCCTTTGAACTACAGGTTCTGGACTTCAACCGAACAGATGCGAATGAGTATACAGCAAGCCGAAATGGGAAATCAGTTGTGGGTGCAGGTAGGATGGCGTGAAGGATGGGCAGCACACTACTTGGGAACTTTGATACACTCCCCGCACTATGACTATCGATAACCTGAAAAGCAGCTTTACTGGTGAGATACTCCAACCCGCCGATGCTGGTTATGAGGAAGCCCGGAAGATATGGAATGCGAGTGTCGATAAGAGACCGGCGATTATCGCCCGTTGTTCCGGTGTCGCCGATGTGGTCGCGGCGGTTAACTACGGGAGAGTCAACCAGTTGCTGACAGCGATCCGTGGCGGAGGTCATAATGTTGGCGGGCGGGCTTTGTGCGATG
>JBKJLJ010000262.1:0-2637 GCA_046597015.1 Bryobacteraceae bacterium | reverse complement strand
GTTCGCTTACGCGATACTCAAAGATCCTCAACGAAGTGCTCGAAAAACCCGGAGCCCTCTACAGCTAATGGACTTCATCCTCCTCTCGATTCTGAAGACGGCCATCGCCGCCCCCGTACTACTCGGGACACTCGCCTATTTGGTGTGGATCGAACGTAAAGTCCTCGCCCACGTCCAACTCCGCATCGGTCCGTCCCGTGTCGGGCCACACGGGCTGCTGCAGCCGATCGCGGACGCAATCAAGCTACTGACGAAGGAAGACTTCATTCCGAGCTACGTTAACAAGTTCTACTACTGGTTGGCTCCGTGGCTGGCGCTGATGTTCGCCGTGACGGCGATCTCGGTGCTCCCGATTGGTCCGGTGGTTGAGGTGTTCGGGATCAAAACGAACATGGGCCAAGCAGACATCTCGATCGGCCTGTTGCTGATTCTGGGCTTGACCGGCATGGGTGTTTACGGCATCGCGCTCGCCGGGTGGAGCTCGAACAATAAGTATTCGTTGCTGGGCGGTTTGCGGAGTTCGGCGCAGATGATCGCCTACGAACTGCCGATGGCGATGGCGATCGCCTCTCCTTTGCTGATCGTCAATACGCTGAATTTGCGGGAGATCGTGAACGCTCAGGCGGGGTACACGTTTGGCATTCTGCCGAACTGGAACGTCCTCGGGGGCGGTCTGCAAATCTTCAGTTTCATCATCTATTTGATCTGCGCGTTTGCGGAAACGAACCGGATCCCCTTCGACCTTCCTGAAGCGGAAAACGAACTCGTCAGTGGTTACAACACCGAGTACAGTTCGATGAAGTTTGCGGCCTTTTTTATGGCCGAATACTGCAACATCATCACGGCCTGTTCGGTAGCGACGACGCTATTCCTGGGCGGTTGGCATCCGATTATCCCGAACGAACTCGGCGGGCAGTTCATCCCGACGCTCATTTGTCTCTTCTTCGCCGGGGTGTTGTTTTACCACGCGTTGAACCCGTCGCGACCCTCCGACCGTTTGTCGATGGGCATCATCGGTGCCGTCATTCTTGGCCTCGGCCTGATGTTCCAGGTTCCCGGGGTGAAGGATCTGGCGCAGCCGTTGTTCTGGTTCGCCTCGAAAGCGGGGTTCCTGATTTTCTTCTTCATCTGGGTCCGGGGCACGGTGCCGCGGTTCCGCTATGACCAACTGATGCGTTTCGCCTGGCTGTTCCTGTTCCCGGCGGCGCTCTTAAACCTTCTGGTAACCGCGTTCATCGTCGCGCTCAAATCGAACTAACATGGACGTCCTTCTCTTCACTTTCTTCGCGCTTGTCGCCATCGTTGGCGCGGTCAGTTTGGTTCTTCAAAAGCACCCGATTTCCAGCGCGCTTTCGCTGGTTTCGGTGATGGTGGCTCTCTCGGTGTTGTTCCTTCTGCTGGGCGCGGAGTTCATCGCGGCGGCGCAGTTGGTGGTTTACTCCGGTGCCATCATGGTGCTGTTTGTCTTCGTCATCATGTTGCTGAACGCCGGGGCCGAACGCGAAAGCCGCAAGGCTGGTCTGGCGCAGTTCCTGGGTCTGCCGCTGACGGCGGCGCTGTTGGTTTTTGCCAGCTACGTGATTACGCAGTCGATGTCGAACGCGAAGGCCGTGAAGTTCGGAGCCTTCACTGGGGGCGGCCCACGCGAGGTCGGCTGGGCGTTATTCACCCATTACCTGTTGCCGTTCGAAGTCACTTCGATACTGATCCTCGTCGCCATCGCCGGTGCTGTCGTCCTGGCCCGCAAGGAGATCGACTAATGTCCCAACTGCTTCCGCCCGGCTTCTTTACAGCGACGGTTCCGCTGAATGCCTATTTGATCCTGAGCGCGATTCTGTTCGCGATCGGGGCCTGCGGCTTTCTGTTTCGGAAGAACATCATCACAATCTATATGTGCATTGAGCTGATGCTCAATGCGGTCAACCTCAGCTTCGTCACCTTCTCCTACCAGTTTGGCAAGGTGGACGGCCAAATCTACAGCTTCTTCGTCATGGTGGTCGCCGCGGCGGAAGCGGCGGTGGGCCTGGCGATTATCCTGACCATCTTCCGCAACCGCAACACGCTTCAAATCGACGAGATCGACTCGCTCAAAAACTAATCCCCAATGCAACTTTGGCTTATCCCCATTTTCCCCCTGCTCGGCGCCGTGTTGAACGGCCTGACCGGTCGTCGTTCGAGCCAAGGCATCCAGTCCGCTATCGCCGTGGGCAGCGTGCTTCTGTCGTTCCTTTGGGTGCTCAAAGTTCTAAGTGGTGCGATGCCGCTGGAAACTGAGATCCGCGAAAGCTATTTCACCTGGATCTCTTCCGGTTCGTTCCAGCTCAGCGTTGATCTGGTGATCGACCGTCTTTCGGCGGTCATGTTGCTTGTCGTCACCGGCATCGGTACGTTGATCCACATTTACGCGACCAGCTACATGTCGCACGAGGGTGGGTTCTACCGCTTCTTCACCTATCTGAACCTGTTCATGTTCTTCATGCTCGTGCTCGTGATGTCCGGCAACTTCTTGCTCCTGTTCGTGGGCTGGGAAGGGGTGGGGCTTTGCTCGTATCTGCTCATCGGCTTCTACTTCCTGAAGCAATCGGCCACCGACGCCGGGAAGAAAGCTTTCATCGTCAATCGCATCGGCGACTTCGG